>DGOD01000099.1 GCA_002389265.1 Gammaproteobacteria bacterium UBA4475 | reverse complement strand
GGGTCAATCTCACCGGCATCATGATCAGTGACCACCACAAATTGCAGTGCCGGACAGGCATCCCTCACCAGGCGCGCAAACGCTGGCTGAGTGATGGCACAAACCGCGGCCGTATGTTGCGCAAAATATTCTAGATCACGAGCCACCGAATGCGTGTTGGTTGACACGGCAACCGCCCCCAGCATGGCGCAAGCGTACCAACTGACGACAAACTCAGGGGAGTTATCCAGGTGGACCAATACGAAGTCGCCAGCTTTGATACCACGGCGATGGAGCCCAGCCGCCAGCCTGCAAGCCTGCCTATACACCTCGGCATAGGTGAGCACCTGTTCTTCGCCGCTAAATGGCGCCCAGATCAAACAGGGCTTATCAGGCTGCCGCTGAGCCCACTGCTCAAGTAGCCAGGGCACATCCAGACCGGACATAGACTGTTCACGGGCAGCACTAATCTGTTCTTGCAAAGACATTATGTTCGCACCTTTGACGGGGATGGAAGAAAGGTCACCGACGAGTCACCTTAAGTCAGTTCACCTGCATATATACCATTTCCAAATGGGATCGGATACCCACAGACATTCTCATAAAATGATATAAGCAAATATTTTTATATTCTTTTTAATTCTCAAAATTCCTCCATAAACTCCGCCCATTGTAATGACGCAGGGCCATTTGAGCCCCTTAAAGGACTTAATCATGAGTTTGGACATCATCAGGCAAACACCGCCAGAACCTGCAGCACCGACCTTCCACGCCGGCGCCGATCTGATCGCACTGAACTCACAGTTCAGAAACAACAAGCCCAGTGAGATCATACGGTTTTCCATCGAACAGGCGAAGAACCCAATTATTTTTACCAATTTTCGCCCGATGGCCATCGCATTTCTGCATCTGGCGACGCAGTTCAAGCAGAACATCCCTGTCATTTGGGTCGATCATGGCTTCAACACACCCGAAACTTACCGCCACATCAGCCGTGTCGTGGAATACCTGAACCTCAACTTACAGGTCTACTCGCCGAAGATGTCCGCGGCCCATTACACCGCCGTTCATGGCCCGATACCGCCGCTCGACACTCCGGCCCATGACCTGTTCTCCCGCATCGTCAAACTCGAACCCTTCGATCGGGCCATGGCCGACTTCGCGCCAGACATCTGGCTGAATGGCATACGTCATGACCAGAACGCTTATCGTAAAGATCTGCATATCTTCACATTTGGCAGCCACGGTACAGTCAGGGTCGCACCCATGTTCCATTTGGCAGAAGCCGATGTGGAAAAATATATCCTCGACCGTGACCTGCCCGACAACCTTGATTACTTCGACCCCACCAAGGGTGAAGAACATCGAGAGTGCGGCCTGATGATGCGCCAGTAAACCGCCGCTCCCCGCAAAACCTCGCGCTGACCGCGCAATCGCGATGCCAACTCATCAAAGGGTAAAATCAAAGGTCTCCTTGACCTCTAAAATGATCACAATTCCACCCTTGTCGGTGTCGTTCAGGGCAGGTGTCCTTCAAGTATAGGTGTCGTGAATGTTTTAAATTTTCTTCTTGTCGTCCTGAAACCAACCAATTCGCAGAAGCATAAGTAAAAAAGATTCGCTACACTGCATGGGACAATAGTGAGGGACTCAGCATGCTGAACACGCATGAGCTTGAAATCATTGAAGCCGCACAAGATCTGTGTGGCGAACTTCTGCAGCGCGGGCATGAAATCGACACGCTGCGGCAGCTGCCCCAGGAACTGGCTGACCGAATGGCCGAGGCGGGCTTATACCGCTTAATCACACCACCTGAGCTTGGCGGCCTGGGCTTTAGCCCCGAAGCGCTGTGCCGCATCTGCGAAACTCTGGCGAGCGCCAATGGTTCCACTGCATGGTGCGTGTTCATCGGCAGCACATCGCAATATCTTCTCGGCGCATTACCCGACGTTCAGATCGAAAAGATACTCACTAATCCGAACGTTATTACCAGCGGCGTGTTCGCCGACAGTGGTACGGCCTTGTATCAGGAACGTGATGGCCAAGCTGGCTACCTGATCAACGGTCATTGGCGCTGGGGCTCTGGTTGCCATAATGCCACCTGGATCTCAGGCGGCGTGCACGAAGTCGACAACAACGGTCAAGCTGTCATCCGAGAAGTCCCCTTAAACCGCGCCTTCTTTCTGCCTACTGAAATCCAAATTCTCGACAACTGGCATGTCTCCGGGTTGCGGGGGTCGGGCTCAAGTGACTACGTCGCCGACAACGTCTGGGTGCCCAGCGAGCGTTTATCCACCAGCATCGAATATACAGACTATGCCACACGACCGATCTATCGATTCCCTCGCTTCGCCTTACTGGGTGTGCCGATCGGCGCGATTTGTTTAGGCATGGCACGCAGCTCAATCGACGAGGTCATCAAGGTAGCGCAGGAGAAAACCCCTCAGGGCAGTCGTCGTACATTGGCGATGCGGTCGTCGCTTCACAAAGACCTCGCCGATGCCGATACCAAATTACAGGCAGCGCGCGCCTGGTTCTACCAGACTATCGATGCCGCCTGGATCAATGCCCAAAGTGATGATGACACCCTGGAATCACGCCGCGCGATTCGAACAGCGAATGTGCATGCCGTAACAACCGCGATAGAAGTCATCGACCGCATGTACACTGTCGTTGGGGGTACATCGGTGTTTGAGACCTCATGTTTGCAGCAGCACTTTCGAGATGTTCATGTCGCCTCACAGCATATGATGGTAGGCGAAGCAGTGATGGAGATGGCGGGAAGGGTACTGATCGGCCTGGACGATGTCGCCCCGGGTCTATGACATGTCATCGGGTGCTTAGGCGGCGGCTAACAGCCTCACTGCTGACTATTTAAAACCGGAGAGTCCCTTGAAGTTAAAATTTGGCCTAGCAACCCCCAGCACCCTGTGGGGTATGGACATTGAAGCCCGCAGAGATATCCTCAGTAGAATTGCTGATAGTGGATTTGATCATTTATTTATGGCGGATCACGTCTCATTCAGGGACGGCTCGGGAACTGACGGATTTGTAGAGGTTGCCGCCCTGTCGCAACTGCACCCAACCATCGGGGTCATGATTAGCATTTATTTGCTACCTCTGCGGCATCCGCTGCCAGTCGCTCGCCAACTCGCCACGATGGCCAGAATAGCCCCCGGACGCATGACCTTCGGTGTCGGCATCGGCGGCGAGGATCGTCATGAAATCGAGATCTGCGGTGTTAACCCAGCGACCCGCGGCGCCCTGACCAACGAGTCACTGGCAATTATTAGCGGTTTGATGAACGGCGAAGAACTGACGTTTCATGGTAAACACTTTACTATCGAGAAGGCGCGAATTCGACCAAAGCCAAGCCAAGCCATACCAATTATTGTTGGCGGTCGGTCCAACGCAGCCCTGCGCCGCGCCGCGACTTATGCTGACGGTTGGATAGGAGTCTGGTGTTCAGCAAAGCGCTATGCCGAGGCAACCGGTTTGATTGACGAGTATGCCCAGGCTGCTAATCGCACCGCCCCGCAATGGTTACATGGCTATCAGCCCTGGATTGGCGTCGATGCTGACCCAGTCAAAGCCAGGGAAGTGGTGAAGCAGGCCATGGAGAAGTTTTACCATGTACCCTTTGAACAATTTGAACGCTATACCCCCTTTGGTACTCCCGCACAGGTTGCTGAGCAACTCGCGCCCTATATCGATTCAGGCTGTCGGCTGTTTAACCTGAAAGTTTGCACGCAAGCGCCAGAGGAAGAAGTTGATCTTGGCGGGGAAGTACTCAGCGCCTTGTCAAAAATGCGTCAAGATCAAACTTGACAAGAACCCTCCAGCGCTACGCGTTTTACTTGGTTGATATACCACCATCGACTGCCACCACCTGACCGGTAATCATGCGCGCATTATCCGAGGCATAAAATACCGCTAAATTGCCGATGTCCTCCGGCGTTTGTTCGCCACCAAGGGGGGTCATATCAGCGACAGTTGCCTCGAATATCTGGCGCAAGGACATATTGGCCAGTTCTGGTTGGTTAGACTGCATCTGGGTCGTCAATAGCTCCCAGGCTCGGGTCCATAACAGCCCGGGGCAGATACAATTTACCCGGATTCTGCGTGGCGCGAGCTCCATGGCGAGAGTTTTGGTTAAATGCACGACGCCCGCCTTGGCTGCGCCATAGGCCGGTAACATCGTCGTCGGACCAAGCGCCGCAATCGAAGCGATATTGATGATTGAGCCACCGTCAGTCAGGTACGGTACCGCCGCATTAGAGGATGAAAATGCCGTTCTCAGGTTAAACAGCAACTGCTCGTCCCACACCTCATCACTCATACCCAAAAAGGCCGAATCTGATGCAGAGATTTCTTCAAATTGCGTCGTAGGACCACCAATACCTGCATTATTAACGAGAACATCTAACTTGCCA
>DGOD01000035.1 GCA_002389265.1 Gammaproteobacteria bacterium UBA4475 | reverse complement strand
AAACCAGGAATCAAACCCGAGATCAACTGGGCCACCTTGAATGGTGCCCTGCCAATCGATATTGGAGAGTTGCTCCGTAGGAAATACGCCCGTATTCAGCTTCTCTCTGATTCCGCCCGCAGCTCGCGCTGGCTTGCCGTCGACCGTCGCGATCTCCAGACCCAAGTGCCACTTACCAATCATGGCAGTGGTATAACCATTGTCACTGAGGAAGCTCGGAACGGTCATGCGAGTCGTTGGAATGAGCGGCAAGCCGTAGCCATTGAGCACACCCTTTTGCAACTTTGTGCGCCAATTATAGCGACCGGTGATAATGCCGTAGCGAGTCGGTGTGCAGACCGATGAGGTCGTGTGTGCATCGGTAAAGATCATGCCTTCCGCAGCCAGCTGATCCATATGTGGCGTCTTAATTTTACCACGCTCTGGATTCAGGCACTGCACATCGCCGTAGCCCATATCATCCGCTAAAATATAGACGATGTTGGGTTTCGAATCCGCAAGTAATGAGAGTGGCAGTAACGCAGCAAATACGCCGGCTTTTAAACTAGAGATTAGATTTCTATTTTTCATTGAATCATTAATATATTTGTCGGGATGGGGCTTAAGGGGGAATTTTGTATTTTCAGATTACTTATCAAATTCGAACGTCACAGCTTCCTGTCCGCGCCAAACTTTGACCGTATGCTTTCCGGGACGAAGTTTCCCTATGTTTCGCGAAAAATCACGGGCGCCAGCAGTCGATGTTCGATCAAGCAAAAGCACGACGTCCCCACTCTTGAAACCGTACTCTGATAATTGGCTGCCAGTGGGCACATCGACGAGATAGGTGCCAATCGTTTCCTGCATACCGGTTGCACTGACATCCGCTAAGCTACTCAGCGAACGAATCGTCGATCCGAGCACCTTCGCATCTCGGGGTGCAGCATAGACGTTAGTGGCAAACCGTTCGGGCATGCGAAATGGAGGTGTTTCTGCCTGTGCTTTCAAATGTTGCGAAGTCACTCCAAAGCCAGTCATCGGAAAATTCTTAAAACCCACTTTTAGTGCGGGTGAGTCAGCCTTGACCGTGAAGTCCCCTACCCCTGGTGCCACGAAGCGTGCATTGCCATATAAACTATGAGCATCGTCTAAAGTCTGTTTCTGTAGAGCGACGGCAGGCTCTGTTTTCTTTGCCGCTGGATTATGCGCGAAGGTATAATCACGCACGCCTCCCCAAAGCGTTGGATTTGAAGCTGAATAGATGGTCTTGCCCGCCACCACGTTCCGATCAAACACATCAGCCGTAGGTTTCGGGTAAGGCACATTACAGGTGTATCCACCCATCACTACATTGTTGGTCACAATGCGCTTGTAACCTTCTCGTGTCTTGAGGCCACCCCCTAAGCAGAGGTTGCTGTAGATCTCATAATTCGAGGAACCGTCGTCGAGATCAATATCCCAGCCGTGGTCACAGTGCATCCGATTATGACGCATGATCGTGGTTTGATACGCATCCCAGAAAGGTGACTCTGGATATTTATCGACGTAGAAGCTTATGAGTGACTTACCATTCTCGTTCAACTCGTTGGGCCCTGCCGGCATGGCACTATGCCAAATCCGATCACGCCCCCAGCTATTAAAGGCACCGTGATCATGCGTCTCCAAAACCGTCTCGAAGCAATCATTCCATTCGATCACATGACCACCCCATGTTCCGTCGCAGACATTAATCGCCGCTCGTGGTGTATGGCTAATCGTATTATGGCGCACGGTAATTCTAGAGGCCATCGATAGATTCACCCCAGTGGCCTGCTTTTCAAATCGGCCACAAAGCATCATTAAATTATCCTCTACCAAACTATCCGCGGGATAGTCCTCGGACTTCGGACCCACCTCCGTATCAATCTCATCAAGTGGTCGAGCCGCTGCACCAAAACTAAAGGCAGGGTCACGCACGGCTGCAAACGAACCGACAAAGACCAAATCCGAAGCACCATTTTCACGAAACAGGTTTCCACGAACGACGGTGCCGCGATTGTAGCTATCGACTAAGACTGCATTGCCGCCGAGTTCTTCGAAATCGCAGCCCTCGATCGCAATCGCTTCAGTGCCACGCAGGTGAACTGCGGCTCCTCGGTAGATTGACCAATCGCTGCGTAGCAATGGTTCGATGGTATCCATAAAGGTCCGAGCGGTGCCTCTAAAGCTGATCCCTTGCAGGCGGATATGTTTCACCGCCTCTGTGGTCTCATAATTCTTCACGCGCGTCACCTTCAAGCCATTCCCGCCGCCAGTAATATCCATCGTCGCAACGGGTTCTTTATGCGCTCCGTAGAACTCGATCAGATGCTTGAGCTGCAAAACCGCTTCAAACTCTGCCGATGCCATATCGACACCCTTAGCTGGTTGATAATACAGCCAGCCACCTTTGGCATCGTGATACCACTCACCCGGTGCATCGAGTTCTTCGAAAATATTCTCGATCATACGATAAGAACGATGCGCAGATCGATGACGGTTATTCTGCCAGCCGCCCTCGAATAGCAGCTTTCCCTTAGCATCCTTGCACAAAACGCGGTAATGCTGACTGCCCCAAAGTCCTCCGTGCATGCCATGCATAAAGGCTCCAGTGGGGTCGCCCCACTCTTTAGCTTTGCTGGCATCCCACGCATCGGGTGTGCAACCATCATAGGGAGCGTTACCCGCTTTACCACCTACGTGTTTTTGATTCGGCTTCAATACATAGCCTGCCCCTAAGTCTGGATAACGCGCCAAGATTTGACGGCTACCATTTACAATCAGTTGATCAATCGCATCCATCTCGCCGACCTGCGTGCGATAGATGCCATCCTGCCAGAGATCCCACTCGCTGGTAATCGTTTGCGCGCCCGTAAAAACGACGTCCGCTCCGTCGACCGCACGGTAGGTCACAGGATATGCCTCACTGCCACTATCTGCAGGCGTGAAGGTGACAGGTTCGCTTAAGCGATAGACCCCCGCTCCCAAAATTACTTCGCAAGGCTCTGTCCCCAGCTTGCCACTGTCACGCAGCAAATCACGCGCAGCCGTGATGCTGGCCACCGGCTGTGTCTTTGTGCCTGTCTGACTATCATTCCCGACCGGACTGACATAAATATCCAATGCATGGACGGTGCACGAAGCCGCCAACAGGCCGGCTATAGTAAAAAACGTTCTATTCATAATCTTTTATTCAGAAAAAGTTAGCGTAACTTCATCGAGTTGGGGTTTGGAATCGTTGGTGGTGGTATCACTGAGCTTCACTTCAAATTGGAAGCCATAGCCCTCAGGTAGACTGGAGAGATCTAACTGTGCCGGAGTCTTAGCCACCTGTTTCGCAAAACCAGGAATGCCAGCATACGTTTCATTCACTTCCTGCCAGTCGGTCCATTCATTGACGGAGCCGTCTTTATTGGTGTCCACACCAACACGGACAGTCACGCCTTTCACCCATGGGCCAGGGCTTACGAAATCCTGCTTCGTCTGAGTCACTAGATAGAATTGCCCCTCCGCGAACATGATGTCCGGATCTGGGTGGCCTTTCCCGATATTACCACAGAAGGTGAATTGCTCATTGATATCGGAAGCGGTAAACCAAGCAACACTCATGGCATTCCTATCGCCATGTGCAGTAGCGGGGTCAAAATCACCGAAGAGATAATACTGACCACCGATAGAAATGGCCGCCCAGTCACCAAAAGCGTTCTGTGCTGGCTCATGAATTTCGTATTCTCCAAACGCACGAATATCGCCCTTTTTAATTCTTTGTCTCGGAATATCCTCCGGCACTATCTTCGTGGGAAATTCGTCCTTACGCGCGCCTCGATGCCAGTGCGGATGGAAATACTCGCCCATTTTTCCAGTCGGATTCGTGCGTTCATCGACCGCTGGAGGCAATATTTTGAAATCCCCTTTGCCATCCTTGCTCACCGCATGCATCGCGAGCGGCGAATCCCACGCGTGAGTGGACGCATCGATCGGGCTCCAGTCCTCCAGAATCAAATGAAAGTTGCCATCTAAGTCGCGAATGATCGCGCAATCAGACCCATGTGAAGGATCAAGAAAAGCCATTCCCATATCTTCGCCGGGCTCGCCATCCGTTAAGTCAGCATCAATTGCTAAATGCGGGTCTTGGTCATTGGGATAATCATAGTAAAGATACACCTGACCATCCACGCGTTCAGCAGTTGTCGCATTTCCCGCCTGCGGAGGTGACATCGGGCCATGGAATACCCAGTTCACCATGTCACGACTTTGCCAACCATAGTAGCCTCCCCGCTTCGGTTTCACTCCCCCTGGAGCGATAAACAGGTGCGGGTTCTTTGTGCTCATGAGCGGCACATCAAAACCCTCTAAAGTCGCTGATGCGACAGGCGCTTCATCTTTGCTCTTTCTATAACCCCCAAACAACCAGTAATCATCTTCACCCATACGTAAAAACACAGGTGCATTCGACAGACTTTTCGGTTCGATCTGTCCAATAGGATTCCAATTGAGCCAGGCGGTGGACTGTTTGAGGGTGATCGACTGAGCAGAGCGTTTTCCCTCGAACTGCTTGATCACACTCGACAGCACCGCGCTCTTCCCTGTCGGGCTGGCCAATCCATCGGAAATTTCCACCCCATTCTTCTCCACGAGGCTTTCGTTCCAGTCTGCTTGCGTATCAATCGTCCAGGTCTGATTGGTTTGCTTTTCTTGGCCCTCACAACTGATCGCAGCAGCAAGCAGGAAGAAGGGAAGCATTCTAAAT
>DGOD01000362.1:13945-33358 GCA_002389265.1 Gammaproteobacteria bacterium UBA4475 | reverse complement strand
GCATCTACCTGCATCTACCGGCCTATGACGCTGTTAAATTGACACCGTTGTCGTCCAATAATGACATAGTTGCCATCCAATTAAATGTACAGTAGAAAAATTTTTGACAAAAATTCGATTAAACCTTGTTTGCGCGAGCTTACGCCGCACTGCTTCAACACTAATGCTGCAGAGATGCGGGGATTGCCTCGCGATAGGCAAACGTCTGCTCAACCTAAGCCACCATCGCGCATCGTGCGACTGACCTTCACATGCAAAGCCACCACACTATCCTCATGGTCACGTAATTGTCCCACCACGCGCAGCCGAACAATATGATAGACGCTCGCCGTCAACGAGATACCAATCGCCACGACATACAGGACGGCCATTAACCCGGGCGCCACATCCAGTTCGACCTCATCGAACAGCAGCCACAAAAATCCTAGCAACAGAGCGATGGAAGCCAGCGTATACAGCGATATCTCCAGACGCACTTTCTCGATGTTGCCGCCGCTCGAGCGGCGCAGCTCGCCCATACTAAAATGGTCCAGAAACCAACCCGTGTCTTCGTCAACACCGCGATGGGCGGGCGGCATTAAAGAATGACCCGTTATAGGATCAGTCACGGTCTCGCCACGTCTGTGCGCGTGAATACCAGCCCAGATTTCTTCATGAACCGCTTTGGTAATGGGATAAAAACAGGCAGCGATAAAGGCGATACAGGCTGCCGTCGCCGGCGCCAGGCAGAAGATCAGGCGAATGGTCAATTGCACCTCCTCTGACTGGACAATATTCGGCACATAGCCAACGCTGGCGAGCACGGCAAGCGGAATCGACATGCTCGGAATCACCATGAATTTGGTCATAATGGACCACAAGGCACTGTACTGGGCCTCGCGGCGCTTGCCTGTACAGAGCTCATCATAGTCAATCACATCGGCCTGCATCGATGGGCCTAAAAACAAGCCGGCACCGAAACCTGCACCGGCGATAGTCAAACTGATCAAGGCCGGGATCATATCGCCCTCACCCCAGAAAAATAGTGAAATACCGCCAATAACGCCGGGGGCAAAACTCACTAACCAAACCGGCTTTTTCTCAAATCGTCGGGCCGCCCAAATCCATCCAGGCAGGCAGATCAGACCTGCGCCAAAATAGGTTGCCAGATAAATCGCCAGCCAAAGATTGGGGTTGTCGGGCTGCAATATGTACTTATTGAAATAGGGCATCATCAAGCCCGGTATTGCTCCGGTCACAGAACCAATCAAATAGACCAGCAACAACAAGCGAAATACTCGATTGCGCATGACCCGTCGCACCCCTGGAATCAAAGGGTTTGACGGCCGCGCCATGAATTCTGGGCGCTCTCGAACCCGCCACACCAAGTTAAAATATAGCAGTGCCAGGAGACAACCAAAGATTACGGAAAAGCCCGTATAGGCTTCTCTTTCACCGCCCAAGGCACTAATGAGGATAGGCGGCATAACGGCGGCCACGAGTGTGCCCGACACCGCAAACACTTCGCGAATGCCAAATAAGGTGGTGCGTTCGTGATAATCCAGCGTCAATTCTGGACCCAACCCATAGTGGGGAATCACATAGACCGTATGAAACAGGTAGTACAAGGTGTAGGTCACGGCAAACCAGGCCGCCGCATCAATGCCGCGCAATTGTTCTGGCGGCGTAAACATCAGATAAAACGCTATGGCACAAAGGGGCGCACCAACGGCCATCCAGGGTCGACGACGCCCCCAACGCGACTTGGTGCGATCACTAAGCCAGCCCACCAAGGGATCAGTGACGGCGTCCAGCGCCCTGGCCAAGGCCTTGACGAGAGCGATCAACCCTAATGGCACCAGGATCGTATCAGAATAGAAAATAGTAAGATGAATACCAATGGGGATTGCCATGGCTGCCCCGGCAAAACTTGGCGCGCCGTAGGACAACTTAAGTAATAAGGGTAACGGCGCTTCTTGCTCAGGGCCACTCGGTGCATCACTGAGATCGCCGTCGACTGCACCTTCTACTACAATTTCATTGTTAGACATTGCGTTGAATAAGCCTATAGCCACATCATCACCTAAACAGTTATCCCGACAATGGTCAATCAATCTTGATCACCGGCACTTTCAACGGGCGTCAAACCCCTTGAATGATTAGATTTTTGCCGTTGAAAGGACTATAAATGAACAGATACATTCACAAACCTATAGAAGACGACGATGGCGCAATATGATCTGATTATTCGTAATGGTGAAATTTACGACGGCAGCGGCGACGCGCCGTTCAAGGGTGACGTGGCCATTCTCGATGGTGTTATCGCACGTATCGCCAGCCATATTGAGGGAACTGCTAACCGAGAGATTGACGCCACTGACCATATCGTGACGCCGGGTTTCGTCGATGTGCACACCCATTATGACGGTCAGGCAACCTGGGACTCTCATCTAGCACCCTCATCGAATCTGGGAACCACCACGGTCGTTGTCGGTAACTGCGGGGTCGGTTTTGCACCCTGTCGTCCACAAGATCGCGAGGTATTGGTACAGCTGATGGAGGGGGTCGAAGAAATTCCCGGCTCAGCCATGAACGAAGGCTTGCCCTGGAATTGGGAATCTTTTCCAGAATACTTGGATTCACTCGCCGCTAAACCACGAGATATCGATATGGCGGCTCTGCTGCCCCATGGTCCGGTACGAGTCTATGTCATGGGTCAGCGCGCCGTTGATCGCGAGGCGGCCACCGCCGAAGACATTGCACGAATGAAAGGCTTAATCAAAGACGCCTTATCTGCAGGAGCTGTGGGCTTGTCCACCTCGCGCACCCTATTGCATCGCAGCAGCAACGGCGAATTCATTCCTACCTATCAGGCAGCTACCAGCGAACTTAAACAACTGGGCGAGTCATTGTCCGGTGCTCAAGGCCATGTGTTCCAACTTATCTCTGACTGGGAAGACGCTGAGGACGAGTTCAGTATTCTCAGGGAAACTAGCAGCAAGACTGGCGCCAAAGGGACCTTTACGCTGCTAGATATTGGCAATCGACCGGATCATTGGCGGGAACAGCTGGATCGGATCGAGGCTGCTCAGGCAGACGGCTTGGATATTCGTGGTCAGGTATTATCACGACCCGTGGGCATGTTGATGGGCCACCCGGCGTCCATGAGCAGCTTCTACAAACGGCCGACTTTTCTGGGACTAGAATCCTTAGCCTGGGACGAGAAAATCGCGACCCTGAAGCAACCTGACATCAAGGCTCGCATTCTTGCCGAAGACAACGATCATCCGCATGTTTTTGTTGAGATTTTCAATAATCGCTTCCGTCACATGTACCCGCTGGAAGAGCCAATCAATTACCTGCCCAACAAGGAAGACTCTGTCGCCGCCATTGCCGAACGTGAGGGCCGCCTGCCTGAAGAATGGTTGTATGACTACTTTCTGGGTAACAACGGTAACAACTTGGTGTATATCCCAGCTGCCAACTTCTCGGAGAATATTCCAACATTGCTCGATCACCCCCATACTATTTCCGCGCTGGGTGATGGCGGCGCCCACGTCGGCTCTATTTGCGACACCAGCGCCAATGTCTATGTTCTCACCAAGTGGGTAAAGGAGCGCCGCGTGTTAGAATTGGCGCGGGCCATCCAGTTGCTCACTCGTCAACCAGCGGAGCTTTACTCCCTAAAAGATCGCGGCCTGTTGGCCGAGGGCATGCGTGGCGATGTCAACATTATCGACTTTGCAGCGCTAAAGTTGCACACACCACACATCGTGCACGACCTACCCGCTGGAGGAAAACGCTTCTTGCAGAGTGCCGACGGGATTATCGCGACGATCAAGTCTGGAGAAGTCATCTACAGCAATGGCCAGGCAACGGGCGCACTACCCGGCAAACTGGTTCGCGGCCAGCAGGCAGATCCGCGTCTCAGCGCCTAAGCGTCACATGCACTTGGGCAGTTGATGATATCAAACTGCCCGAGTGACGGGAGGCAATGACATCCAGATTCCCTTGTAGCTAGCAGCAACAGTAAGCAGTTGCATACTGCGCGCCATCCGTGCAAACTCCATTGGCGCCATATGAAAATGAACACGCCGAACAGACAACCAACCGCAATCATTACGGAATTTCAGCCATGAGCATCATTGTTACTCCATCCGGCCAGGCCTGCGGCGCGACCGTGACCAACGTCGATTTGAGCCAGCACTTAAGCCCAGCTACCGTCGGTGAGATTCGAGCCGCCTGGCTGGCTCACCATGTCGTTGCCTTTCCGAATCAGTCTTTGAGCGACGATGATCTTGAGCGGTTCTCGCAATACTTTGGTGAGTTTGGCGAGGATCCTTTTATCGCCCCTATCCCGAACAGAGAACATATCATTGCGGTCAAGCGCATGGCCCAAGAGACCGCTCCAATTTTCGCGGAATCCTGGCACACCGACTGGAGCTTTCAGAAGACACCGCCGGCTGCCACCTGCTTGTACGGCATCACCATTCCACCGACAGGCGGCGACACGCTATATGCCAATCAACATTTGGCACTACAACAGATGCCGGCTGCTTTGCGAGCCAAGCTGGAAGGCAAACTGGCCATTCATTCTGCCGGACGGGCCTACGGCAACGAGGGTTCATACGGCAAGGCTGACCAGGCCACGGATCGCAGCATGGAAATTTTACCCTCCGACACTGCCCTGGCCACCCAACATCATCCGCTTATTCGCCGCCATCGGGAAACTGGGCAAGAGGGCGTTTACGGGGTTATTGGCTACATTATCGGTATCGAAGGCATGAGTGATGACGCAAGCCAAGCCCTGTTAATGGAGTTACACCAGTGGCAAACCCAGCCCGAGTTTCAATACCGCCATCAATGGCAACCGGGCATGTTAACCATGTGGGATAACCGCTCGGTACTGCATCGCGCCACTGGTGGCTATGAAGGTTATGATCGATTACTGCATCGCACGACCATTGCCGATGTCGCCTGAAAACGGTGCACCAGCACCTGCAGAGAATCTACAGCAAACCCTGCGCAAGCAGCTTGGACAATTGGTATGCGTGGGTTTTCATGGCACCACCCTGACCGACCCAGGCGTCCGGAAAATCATTGAGCAGGCCGAAGCTGGATTGATCGGTGGCGTGATTATCTATCGCTATAACATCATTAACCGCGTGCAGTTAACCCAGCTGTTACAGGGTATTCAAGAAGCCACCACTGAATTTCCGTTGTTCGTGTTTGTCGACCAGGAAGGCGGAAAAATCCAACGGGTCGACAGCTCACAGGGCTTCAAAGAGACCTTGTCAGCGAAACGAGTTGCCGCCGATCTAAGCCCAAAAGCCGCCCAACAGCACTACGCCGATCTCGGTCAGGAGCTGCAGGCTGCGGGCTTTAATTTCGACCTGGCGCCTTGCGTCGACCTGGATGCTGATCCATCGGGCCCGGCGATCGGTCAATTGGATCGAAGTTATGGCCAGGATGTCACCACCGTCACAACCTACGCACAAACGATGCTGGAAGGCCTGGGTTCTCAGGGCGTACTGGGTTGCCTGAAGCACTTTCCCGGCCACGGACGCGCTCGTGGTGACTCACATACGGGCTTGCTGGATATCACCCACACCTGGACCGAAGCAGAACTGGAACCTTTCAAGCAGCTCCTTAGTCACGGCGTTGTCGATGCGGTCATGACATCGCATCTGATCCACCAAAATGTGGATGCCGGCACGCCGGTGACATTTTCGTGCGAATGGTTACGCATTCTCCGGGAAGACTTAGGCTTCGATGGCGTGATCGTTGCTGACGACCTGCATATGGGGGCCATCATCCGCCACTACACACTGCAACAGACGGTGGTTCAGGGCCTCACAGCCGGCCTTGATCTACTGATGTTCTCGAACAACCCCCTGGCGGCGCAACCCCAAGGGATACGCCATGATTTGAATGCTAGCATGGCGACGGTCAGCACCGGCGACTGGGTTGTGGCTGATTCAGACCTGCCAGCCAAAATAAACTTCGAAGTGATCGCGGCGGTGGCCGCGGGTCACCTGGCTGAAGGCGTCATTAATTCGGCATATGAGCGAGTCATCAGACTCAAACGCAAGCTGGTGCGCCTGCAGGCTGACACCGTTAGTCTGCAGAGCGAACTAACATGAGGACCCGACAGGGATAGCCATGATTGTCGCTATCAAACTGATCAAACCGCCTGAATCCCTCACTCAGATACAGCGCCAACGCAGGCTTGTTACCATCTAGCACATGGACCTGCGCCCCTTGATCGATCAGCGATAATGCCTGTCGAAGTAGTTGCCGGCCAATCCCTTGCCGAGCACAATCGGGATCAACGTATAACCATCCCACCTGGTCGTCTTCGATACCCACAAAGCCAAGCACCTGCTCGCCGCGCTCCGCCACTAGCTTTCTGGCACTCAGAAACTCTTCAAAATCTTCCCGGTCATCCATCAGCGGTACAAAGGCACGAGCGTCGCACGCTCCCAGGAGTTCAATGGGCCGGGCCCGGTCGTGAATGTCGATCGTCGCTGACTGATCGTCACGCCGATAGGCCCGAATGGTGACTTCATTCACCATGGCGCATCTCAAACTTACTCAGGGCCCATCGAAACATTTTACTTTTACCTTAACGGTGACGGCTGAAGGTAGCGTCCAGTCTATTGATCTGGCGTCAGTAGGACAACCGACAGTTGCTTTGCTTAAGACAAATGTGGTCTAGTCATCAAGTCTATTGTTAGCTGCCAACCATGGAGATCAGAGCGATGAAATTCGGTGCATTAATTTTTGCTACTGACTATTCCATACCACTGGACGAGCTGGCGATCGAACTAGAACAACGGGGCTATGAATCGGTGTTTGTCCCGGAACATACCCACATACCCGTCTCGCGACAATCACCCTGGCCGGGGGGCGCTGACCTGCCACCGGAGTACTGGCATTCCTACGACCCTTTTGTATCACTCGCATTTGCCGCTGCCGCCACCAAAACCCTGAAAATCGGCACGGGCATCTGCCTTCTGCCCCAACGTGACACCTTGGTGACCGCCAAACTGGTCGCCAGCCTAGACCGAATGTCCGCCGGGCGCTTCATCTTTGGCATTGGCGGCGGCTGGAACAAAGAAGAAATGGCTCATCATGGTGTTGACTACGAGCAGCGTTTTCAACGTATGGAGGAACAGGTGTTAGCGATGCAGCGCCTGTGGACTGAAGACTCTGCCGAGTACCAGGGTAAATTCGTCAACTTCACGGCCAGCTGGCTGTACCCGAAACCCTGGCAAACGCCTTATCCGCCGATCATTCTGGGTGGCGAAACAGACTACACGCTCAAGCGCGTTGTGCGTTACTGTGATGGCTGGTTGCCCCGAGCCAGGGACGGCTTTGATGCTGAGGCCAACATGAACCGCCTGCGGCACATTGCCGCCAGTGCGGGCAGAGACATGCAGTCCCTGAGCGTCAGCGTTTTTGGTGCTCCCAGTGACCCGGCGATTCTGGCCGGCTATCGAGCTGCCGGCATAAGCCGCGCCATCTTGCCTTTACCGTCAGTTTCCCGAGAGAAAATTCTGCCCATTCTGGATCAATATCAAGCCTTACTTGAAACCCAGGCTCCATAACATCGACAACCCCGCTCGCTTGAGCCGTCAGGACAGGGTGGGGTCATCACGGACGACGACGATGGTCTTGCCGAAATTACGACCTGCAAGCATCGCTGAGAATGCCGCGGGTGCCTGATCCAAGCCCGGCCAACGATCCTCTTTGTAAAACACGCGACCGGCCCGCACATATTCGCCCATTTCATCCAAAAACCGCTGCTGATAGTCGGCAACAAAATTACCCACAAACAAGGGGTGAACAACCACCTGCTGTCGATCAAACGTCGACTGCCCCGCGGCTCGCCAGACTTCCTGGGCATTTTTGCCATCGGTGTTTCCATATTGGGAAATCATGCCACAGACCGTGATACGGGCACCCTTATTCAGCACGGGCAATACCGCTTCGAACACCGGGCCGCCGACATTCTCGAAATACACATCGCAACCATCGGGGCAAGCCGCCGCCAGCTGCGCCGACAAATCATCGTCCAGGTGTGATACACAAGCATCAAGCCCTAACTCCTCCAGACAGAATTGTACTTTTTGAGCCGCACCGGCAATACCCACCACACGGCAACCGCTGAGCTTGGCTAGTTGCGCAGCGACTTGCCCGACACCGCCGGAGGCAGCCGAGACCACCACCGTTTCACCGGCCCGCGGCTGGCATTGCACCATCAATCCAGAATAGGCGGTGAGCCCCAGCATGCCCATGATACCAATGGCTGTCGACAAGGGCGCCTGGGCAGGGTCAAGCTTGCGCGGCACCATATAGCCAAACTGGCTGATGCCCTCACCGGTTAAACCATGGCTCTGCCAGCCATTGGTATTGAACACGAAGTCACCTGCCTGGTAGCCGTCCAGCTGGCTCTCCAGCACTCGTGAGACCGTACGCCCATGGCACACTTCACCGGGGACTTCTGTGCCGCTGCGCCGCCTTCCCCATTGATACGGATCCATCGACAAGTACAGGGTTTCCGTCAGCATTTGGTTCGGCCCTGGCGCGGGCATAGTAGTCTCGTGCCAGCTGAAATCGCCATCTTGCGGCCAACCGGCCAGAGGCGTGCGGGCGAGTTGCCATTGAGAATTCATCGAGGGATTCATAGACCACACCATGCTGCTCGTAAATGAAATGCTGCTATTAGATGAACATTACCTGCCCATCCACTGACAGAGTAACCAACTCCGCACCCCAATGACCAGTAGCGAGCCGATTTTTTCGAGCATCAAGCTGCAGACCAGACCCTCGAGCCGCAGTGGGCTATACTCTGCAGACACCAGTCAACAATTGCCACAACCCACCGTGACCGGCTTTATGTCTACTATCCCGAAATATATCTCAGCCTACCCAAAACATCTGCAGACGCAGGTGCAGCACCTGGTGAACCAGGATCAACTCGGCCAGTTTCTGCTGGACCGGTATCCGCGACCCCATAACATCAAGAATGACGGGGCACTGCGAGATTACACCATGGATATTAAGCAGCAATATCTGAAAAAGTCAGATCCCTTGAGCAAGGTGGTGTTTGACAACAAAATTCACGTGGTCAACAACGCGCTGGGATTGCATACCTATTTATCTCGAGTCCAGGGCGGCAAACTAAAGAGTAAGAACGAGATCAGGATCAGCGCTATGTTCAAGCAGGCACCGGAAGACCTGCTGAACATGATCGTCGTGCATGAACTGGCGCACTTGAAGGAAAAAGACCACAACAAGAGTTTTTACCAACTGTGCCGGCATATGCAGCCCAACTACCATCAACTGGAATTTGATACCCGCCTGTACTTGATACAACTCGAAACCTACGGCGCTATTTACTAATCCCCCTGGCCAGCACCGTCAAAAGCGGGCGTATCATTCCTATGGAAGCGTCTAAGAATGGCTTAATCGAAGAGTTTCTTGCTGCTGGAAAACATCAGAAAAAACACCAAACCAAACAACGTGACACCGGCAGTCACCTGAAACACTAAAGCCCAGGAACCGGTGAGTTCCAGTATCAGGCCACTCACAAACACACCGATGATTCCCGGGATAGTGCCCGCCGTATTGGTGATTCCCATCAACGTACCGGCATATTTTGGTGCAATGTCCATATGATTGACCACAAAACCACCGACGACAAACGCGCCCAACGCATTACCAATGGTCATGATCGTAATCGCAAGCCAAACTGACTCTACTTCACCCACGATCAACAACGCCGTAGAAAGGCCGCCAAAGCCAATCGTCTGCATCAATTTTCGAACCTTACCAACGTCCATGCCAGAGCGCACCAGACGATCTGCGATACTGCCTGCCACATTCAAAAAGATGAACGAGGCCACATGCGGGATCATCGTCACCCAACCCACAGAAGCATAATCAACGCCCAGACCTTTATTAATAAATGTTGGCAGCCATGACAGCAAAACATACAGGGACCAGTTATTACAGAAGTGAGCCACAATAATAGCCCACACCGGCATGGACTTGAGGAACTCCCTAATCGGTGGTCCCGCTTCAACGGGATCACTGTTGGCGCCCGCCTTGATAATCTCACGCTCTGCTTCAGTCACCCGCTCGTCGAGCTCGGGGCTTCGAGTGACCATTAGTTGCCACACCACGAACCAGACTACGCCCACCAGACCAAACAGATAAAACGCCCACTGCCAGCCCCAAGCTTGAACGATCATCGGCGTGACAATTAACGCAAAAATAGTCCCTAGCGGAATGCCACTATTCGCCAGACCCACAGCGCGGGAGCGTTCGGTGATGGGCACCCAACGAGAGTACAGACTGTAAATAGAGGGAAAGGTCACCGCTTCACCCATGCCCATCAATATTCGAGTGGCGAGCAACAAACCAAGACCAATAGACGCAGCGGGCGGCGTCAAAATCGTGAACAAAGACCATAACAAGACACCCACGCCCAACACGACCTTACCGCCAAAACGATCGGCCAATAGGCCCCCAACAATCTGCAACAGCAGGTAACCCACGAAGAACGACGACAACACCATCCCCTGAGTTTGCATGCCCCAGTCCAGGTCTGCCGCCATCGGAATAATAGCGACAGAGATATTCACTCGGTCGATATAACAAACAAAGACAGCCAGCGTTGACAGCAGTACAACGTTGTAGCGCCTGGGCCAATTGAATATCGGCATAATCACTTCTCTTTATTTTTATTTTTTGAATGCCAAGTTAATTTTCGGCACTGATTCACAGCGGGCTCATCACCGGCCGACACTTTTATTTAGAATTGAAAACTCAAACAATATCGCCAGGCTGATCGAGATATTCACTCAGACCATAACCCACTCGGTTACCATCAAGCGTATATTCCGTCATTCCCTCTCCGATATAAGTGATCTGTTCAGAGCGACGATTCCGCAACGGCACAAACCCCTTCACTTTGCCCAGCACCTGATGTTGATCGCCATTTTCCAGGGTAACATCCACTGTAAAACTGCGATGAAAGCTTGTCCCGGGTTCATAGTCTGTTTGCAGCGCAAGATCAGTAACCTTGAGGAATTGATCGCCTTTGTGGAACATGCCGCCGCGATGATCGCCCACCACTGACAGCACCATGCCCAGATCGTCACCATAATTACCCGTCAGCCAACGATAAGAACGAATCGATTGCCAATAGCGCGGCCCCCAGGAATGGTCACGCAAGCCGTTACCATTGATTTGAATGACGCCAGCCTCACCCTCTATTTCAATAGTGCCAGTAACATGCATATGCTGCTCGTAATGCGCCCTAGCAAAGTCATTACCATCATCCATGCTGCCAACGTGACCGTAGATCGGACCGACCCCCGTATGAATTAAATCAACGCTAATTTTTTTAAACGGATTGGATTTGAATGCTTTGCTCGGATCTTGCATATCCCGCGGATTAGCCATATATAGTGCAGCGCCTGTATAGGCTGTGCGAATTTTTTCACCGGGCACCAGCACCTCAATCCTGCCACCGCCGGCATCCCAGCTATCGTTGTGAGAAATAGAAGGTTTCTTGTAGTTGAACAGCGCAGAGCCATCTGGGTTATAGATAATCACGGTGAGCTCGGCGTAGCCCTCATTGGCTCGATTGCCCATGCGAATAAAACCGCCGCGACCCTGCACTGGATCGAAAAAATTAAAATACACAGATTCGTTGAAGTTAGTTTCCGGGCCCAATGGGTGGGTGTAATCGTCTTCCGGTTTGACATTACCAACAATATTGACCATAGCGATTCCCCGCGGCTGCAAGCCTGAAAAAGATTTCAGGCTTACTGTACCGCAGGATATTAGCCAAGACCAGAGACCTGATGGATCGCACGGACAAACAACCGGACTTAGTCTCTGAGCGAGTCTCTGGGTGAGTCTCTGAATGGAACTTAATTGAAGGTGGCGAAACTGCTCATTGGCTCACGGGCTGACACCAACGTATTCACCGGTGCGTTGGGATCCGCATAACCCAGCGACATACCACAAATAATAAAACGATCATCAGGCACCGACAGCACTCGCCGGGTTACCGTATGAAACTGATTCCAGGCGCCTTGACTGCAGGTGCCCAGCCCTTCCTGATGGGCGATGAGCATAATGTTCTGCATAAACATGCCGATATCCAAAAAACTCATGGCATCCAGGTCCTTGTCAATGGTGAAGATCAATCCCACTGGCGCATCGAAGAACTTGTAGTTACGACCCCACTGATTAAAGTTGGCGCGCTCGTCGCCGCGAGGAATCTCCAACAGACTATACATATCTTTGCCCAACTGCCGCATGCGGCTGGTGTAGGGCTCCTTGCGCTTTGAGGTTCGCGGAAATTCAGCAGACGCATCCTGCGGCGCGTTTTCCCGGTGTGCCAGCACTGCACTCACCAACTCATCACGCTTGGCACCCATGGCGACATGCACATGCCAAGGCTGAACATTCGTGCCACTGGGCGCGAGATTAGCCCGCTCGAGAATAGTCTCAACTAACGCCCGATCTACGGGGGTATCGAGGAACTGGCGAACAGACTTACGATTTCGAATGGCTTCGTCGAGATTCATGACTAATCACTGGTGCTGAAAAATGAAACGTTGACGTTACAGACAGAACAAGACCGTAACAAGTCTTGACTCATAACTTCGCAACTTCACTTTCAAACCTGCCTGTCAATGCTCGCTCGAGACATGCGCTTAAGCTGAACGGGTATTTGACCAAGATTTTGTTTGTTGAAATGATTCAAGGTATAAAGCCGTATGCTTGTTGCTCAATATCAATGATGTAACTACCTTGCCGACTGCAACTCGTCGACTTGAAGCGCATACTTAACCCACCAATGGCGCGCCACTCAGAAGGAAACTGCACTTGGACATGAATTTCAACGCTGATGACGAGCACTTTCGCGCCGAAGTGCGAGACTTTTTTGCCCATCAATATCCACAAGACCTGATCAAAAAAGCCGCCAGCGCCTTTGCCCTGGATAAAGCAGACTACCAGCGCTCTGAGCAGGCATTGGCGGCCAAAGGCTGGCTGTGTGTGAACTGGCCCAAGGAACAGGGCGGCACCGGTTGGAATGCCAACCAAAAGTATATCTTTGATCAGGAACTGGAATTGGCCGGCGCCATCAACCCGGTGCCCATGGGCGTCATCTATGTGGGGCCCGTGATCTGCGCGTTTGGCACGCCCGCGCAACAGGCTCGTTGGCTGCCAGGCATCCAGCAAAGCACCACCTTCTGGGCCCAGGGCTATTCCGAACCCGGCTCTGGCTCGGATCTGGCATCCTTGCAATGCCGAGCCACCCTCGAGGGTGACAGTTATGTGGTGGAGGGCACGAAAATCTGGACCAGCCTGGCACAACATGCCGACTGGATATTCCTGCTGGTGCGCACCAGCCATGAGACCGTCAAGCAACAGGGCATTACCTTTCTCTGCACGCCGATGGATGCACCAGGCATTGAAGTCCACCCCATTACCACCATTGACGGCCGCCATCATCTGAACCGGGTGACCTTCGACCAAGTCAGGGTCCCGGTTGATAACCGTATTGGTGATGTCGGAGAGGGATGGCGCTACGCGAATTTTTTACTGGGCAATGAACGCACGTCCTATGCCCACGTTGCGGGTAAACGAATGCAAATGGCCGCCACCCGAGCGCTGGCAGAACAACATCCTGTGCTGGCTGACGACCGCGTATTTTGGCAGACATTTAACGCCTTGGAAGTCCGCCTCAACGCCTTGGACATTACCGTCCTGCGGGTCCTGTCATCGCTGAAAGACGGGGCATCACCGGGCAATGAGTCATCCATATTAAAGGTTCTGGCTACCGAGATCGCCCAGGACATCACGGCGTTATCCATGCAGGCTCAAGGCTACCCAGCGCAGGCCGCTGTGCATGCCAACATGCCGTCGGAGACCGCTGCCAAGGCCACTGCTGACTATATGGGCACTCGCGCCCAGTCAATCTATGGTGGCGCCAATGAGATCCAGAAAAATATTATTGCCAAGCGGGTACTCGGTTTGTAAGGATGCGGACAGAACACCCAACGCAGCATCGATTCTTACATCGCTGTTTTAACTAACATTGTTTTTACTGAAACAGGTTGACCTACATGATCACTATTCACGGCTCTTCAGTTTCACCCTTTGTTCGCAAAACCCTGGTCTGCCTGAAAGAAAAAGGCATCAGCTACGAACTGAACGGGATCAGTCCTTTTCCGCCACCAGCGGCACACTTGGCGATCTCGCCGCTGGGCAAGATCCCGGCGATGACGGATGGTGATCTGTCGATTCCGGACTCAGCGGCGATCTGCGGCTATCTGGAAAAGCGCTTCCCGGCACAGCCGCTGTACCCCAGTGACGACGGTGAATATGGTCGGGCCTTGTGGTATCACATCTGGGCCGACAACGAATTACCTAAGGCTACCGCCGCGTTATTCTTCAACCGGGTCGCCGTGAAGATGATGAAACGTGAACCTGACCAAGCGGTCATCGACAAGATTATCGCCAAGGTACAACCGCCGATTTTCGATTACCTGGAAGCCGAGATTGGCGATAAGACCTATCTAGCCGGCGACGCTTTCAGTATCGCCGACATCGCCATCACCTGCCAATTTGTCCAGATGCTATATGCCGGCGAGACCCTGCCTGCCGCCAGCCATCCGAACATTGCACGCTACATAACCAATCATATGCAACGGGCATCTTTTAAAACTCTGATTAACAGCGACCCGTTCATCAAGGTCCCATGACCCAAGCCAGCCCAGCTGCAGGAGACGCCGTCAGACGGCCGACCCTGCCGGCTCAGGGTGAATCTTTCCCAACACCGCAGCCGTCGAATTCGGTCTGTACGGGCCCAAAGACTCGCAGCAGAACAGGTTTCAACCCGCGTGAAGATCTAACCGGCGGCTCTGAGGTTATCTAAGCATTTCAGCACTTCAGCTTGATAGGTTTTACCCCGTTCGTTATACAAATCCAAAATATTCAACGAAGTGGGCACATAGCCAAAGCCAATATTGGCTTGCGGATGCCACTGAAAGATCGACCCACCGAGTCCCATCCAGCCATAAAACCCCTCTCTACCCAGATTCAACGCGCGATCAAGCTTGGCGTTGTACTGCTCTGGCCTAGCAAACCGGGCAACGCCCCCTTGGGTAAAGGTGGTGGCGGCAATGCCCATCGGCGCCTCAACAGGATCTCCATGCAAAGCCTGCCAGGCTTGCTCGGTCAAATATCGGGCGCCCTCCCACTGACCACCGCCTGCCAACATGGCGGCAATTTTTGCCAAACCCCGCGCGGAACAGTTCGCATTCGCCGACGGCGTTTCACCCATCGCGATGGCAGGCTCATTGAAGAACGCTATTCGATCCATGCCGGCAAAGGGCGGCGGTGCGCCCCTAACCGTGCTCCTGCGAATCGCCGGGATGACCTGGATCAATCTATGCAGCGTTTGAAAAATATTGTGTTCCATCTTTCTATTCAGAAACTTCGGCTTCAAGCTCTCCTTGAGCTGCAAACGCATATTCAGGACTGAGACTTTGACCCTTCGACTCAATTCTTCTTGCCTGACCCCGATGAAGGCATCCACACCCAGAGGCTGACTGATATCCTCACGCAAAAATTCACCAATAGTTCGGCCTGCAGGGTCGACTCGTCGGAACACCTCGTTCACAATCCAGCCCCGGGTGACCGCATGATATTCACGGGCACTGCCCACGCGAAACGTCTGCTCATGATTTTCGATGATGTGACCAATTTTATTCTGCTTGATGTTCGCCGTGAGTAGATCATCCGCCTTGATCGATACGTTCAAGACGGCGAGACCCGCCTCGTGGCGCATCAACGCGGCAACCGTAAGATCCGACTTACCATTGGCGCCAAATTCCGGCCAGTAATCAGCTACTTTAGCCTGATAATCCAGCAAGCCCTTGCTCACCAATGAAGCCATCGCCAGTGCTTCAAGGCTCTTGCCGCTGCTGAAAACATTGATTAGCGAGTCCGCAGAAAAATCCGCGTCGGCATCCGTTGAGGCCCAAAGATCAACGACCTTTTCACCCTGATGATAGACACAAAGCTGAGTATCTCTTTCTGCCAAGGTCTGCATGTTGCGCGTATACAGGGTTTTAACGGACTCAAACCCTGGCGCGACAGTGCCTTGAATACGGATTTGGTTAGCAGTATTTTTACTCATCATCTGACCCAAAAGACTCAAGGCCAGTAGTCTACTCGAACTGCCGAGCACAGAATACACGTGCCAAGCGACCTGAATCCAGACAGCGACGCACCCCAAGACATGACGGCTGCACTAGCTCAGCATTTAGTACTGGCAGGGCCTATTAACAGGTGCGTAAACTGACTACTCGCAACGCCCATCGCCACGGCGACAAGACTCGGATTAAGTTAAACGAGACTATGGCTTGACGGGGAACATTCGCGACGACACCTTTTGATACAGCAAGGATTGTATGTATATACCACCCTATTTCGCCGTAACCGACCGAGATGAGATGTTTGCCTTTATCGAAGCCAACGCCTTTGGCCAGTTGATTTCAATCGTTGACGGCCGGCATTGCGCGACGCATATCCCGTTTTTACTGTCACCGGACAAATCTTGCCTGTTGACCCATGTGGCGCGGCAGAATCCCCAGCACCTGGAGATCGAAGGCCAGGAAGCATTGGTGACTCTGGCCGGGCCTCATGGCTACATATCACCTTCGTGGTATGCCGGTGCAGGGGTGCCCACCTGGAACTATCAGGCCGTACACCTATACGGCCAGTGCCGACTGATAAGCGAACCGCAGCAACTCAGCGCCATCGTTGAGGGACTTTCGAAAAAGTACGAGTCTGGCTTTGCTGAGCCCTGGCAACCGCAATATGGCTCGTCGATGCTCAGCGCCATCATCGGTATCGAAATCACTATCAGCGACATCCAGTGTCAGTACAAGCTGAGTCAGAACCGTTCCACAGAAGATCAGGGACGAGTGATACAGCAACTACAGAGCGCCGATGCCCATGTCTTGGCTGATGCTATGGCGAAGGCGCTGACCAAGGTCAAGCCGCAGCGTTAGATAAGTCCCGGTCGCGGCGTTATGGTCATCGTATGAATACGCGATTGAAATCGATATCGATCTAAGTGACCGGCATTCGCGCCTGACGCAACGCTTTTCTGCGCACCTTGCCCGCATCGTCTCGCAGGGGCTCCGGTGAAAACTCAATAGTCCTGGGAATTTTGTAACTCACCAGGCGTTCTCGCAGGTGTGCCAGCAGCGCTTCCTGAGCAACATCGTTGGCAGGCGCATCAACGATGGCATACACATAATTACCCAAGTCTTCATGGGGCAAACCAATCACTGCTGAAGACCTGACCCCTGGATAGGCATCAATGGCAGCTTCCACTTCGGCTGGATAGATATTGGCCCCGCCAGACAAAATCATGTCGGTTTGGCGATCAGCAAGATACAAATAGCCATCAGCGTCGAAATAGCCCATGTCGCCAATACTCTCGTATCCACCCTCTATCGCTTTGGCTTCCGCACCGATATAACGATAGGTGCTACCCGGACCGGTAATCGGCCGCATGAACACTTCTCCGATCTCACCTTGTGGCAATTCGTTGCCTGAATCATCAACAATAATCATTTCACAGGTCGCATTGGGCTTGCCCACCGAACCGCGGTGGAGCAGCCATTCTTCACCGGTAATGACAGTGCCACCTTGCCCTTCTGTACCACCATAGAGCTCCCAGATCACACTGGCGCCCAACCAATCGATATAGGCTTGTTTTAACCAAGCCGGACACGGTGCGGCCAAGTGCCACAGTACTTCCAGGCTGGACAGGTCATAGCGGTTGCGCACCTCTGCCGGTAAATTCCAGATACGCTGCATCATGGTGGGCACCATGTAAACAATATCCACCTGTTGCGATTCGATCAGACTCAAGGTTTGCTCTGCGTCGAAGCGAGTGGTTACGGTCACCTGGTTACCACGAAACAGGGCACTGATACCCCAAAGGAACGGTCCATTATGGTACAAGGGGCCAGGAATAAGCATGGAACCTTGCAATTTGGTCTGGAGCCGATCTTCGTCAATATCCCAGACTGCAGGGGTGGCCGAGACGATCAACTTGGGTCTACCGGTGCTGCCGCCAGAGGTCATCGCTTTGAAGGATGTGGCGATTCGCTCATCCAGAGCTTCACCTGTGATTGCAGCTGGCGGTTCAAAACCTACCGGCAGAGATTGAATTCCGGGCTGGTCGTCGTCGCTGACACCCACCACCAGTTTAGGCGCACCCACCTCGATAATCTGGTCTCGCTCAAATTTTGGCAGTCTGGCTGAAACAGGCTGAGGGGTTGCACCCACCTTCCAGGTCGCGAGCGTCGCCTTGAAAAACTCAATGCCGTTGGGCAGTGCGATAGTGACAAAGTCATCCTGACCGACACCTAATTCCGCATAAACTCGAGCCAGACGATTAGTCTCCCACTCCAGCTCTGACCAGGTGATCGTTTCACCTTCGTGAGAGATGGCGACTCGATCAGGTTGAATGGCTGCCCAATGGGCGACGATACGTGAAATTGCTAATTCGGCCATCTGATTCCTTTAACGCCAGGTTGTTTACAATACGCACCAAGGTGTGACGCGGGCAAATGACACAGGCGGTCTGCGACCTTGCATCATCTGCGCCGACAATGTTGTCAATAACTCACCCTAATCAGGTAATCCCAGCACACGCTTGCTGATAATATTCAACTGCACTTCATTCGTCCCGCCATAAATCGTCACGGCGCGGTCTCGCAGCCAGCTTCGGGTTGCTTCAACTTCATCAGCACCAAAGCCTTCGCCTTCCCAACCAATGCCCGCTGAACCTCGCAAGAATGCCTTCAAAGAAGAAGCCTCTTTCGAGAGGCTGGAACCGACAAATTTGAAGATAGACGTGGTGGCACCCGGTGCCTTGCCTGATCTCGACTCGTCATTCACACGCTGAACCGTTAGTTGCAGCGCTTTTTCCTTCATGGTCTGACGCAAGACCTTGTCTCGAGCCAGTGGTTCCGCGATCTTACCGTCTAGCTCACCGTGATATTGCTTGGCAATGGTCGCAAACGCATTGGCCGGCTTGGGTTTCTTAGAACGGGGCGCTGGTGCGGCAGAGCGCTCATATTGAAGCAAGCGCTTACCTACCGTCCAACCCTTGTTCAGTTCTCCCACCAGGTCATCTCTGCGGGCCACTGCATCATCAAAAAATGTCTCACAGAACGGTGAAGAACCACTGATCAGCGCGATGGGCTTGATGGTGACCCCCGGCTGGTGCATATCCAGCAGCACAAAACTGATGCCGTCGTGCTTCGGCGCGGTGGGGTCAGTACGCACCAAGGCGAACATCCAGTCGGCGTGTTG
>DGOD01000362.1:0-13911 GCA_002389265.1 Gammaproteobacteria bacterium UBA4475 | reverse complement strand
GTCTGCAGACTCGCCAGGTCAGAACCTGAACCGGGTTCACTGTAGCCCTGACACCATCTGATCTCACCAGAAATAATTTTAGGTAGATGGCGAGCCTTCTGCGCTTCGGTACCAAACTCCAGCAGCGTCGGGCCAATCATGGACACGCCCATCCCCGTCAAGGGTGGTAACGCCCGCGCGGCGGCCATCTCTTCCTGCAGGACTCGGTTTTCCTCGTAACTCAGACCCGCCGCGCCATATTCCGCAGGCCAGGTGGGGGTCGTCAAACCACGGGCCGCCATGGCCTGCAACCATTGCTTAGCATCCGCTGTGTCATACACTTCGTGGGCGTCCTCGAAGTGAAAGGTTCGATTTTTCATGCTCGCCGGGCAGTGCTCGGCAATATAATTGCGAACATCTTCGCGAAAGGTATCGAGGCTCATGGTGTGATCTCCCTTAAATGACTGAAATACAATCTGCTGCCAATAGAGTAGCACGACAGGTACCCCGCAGATAAAGCCCGATGGCGAAGTTTTTTTGCGGACCCCTGAGTTCAACCCAACCCAGGGCTTTTGATTCGCTAAGCGTCCCACTGAAGGTTTGAGGCTTTACACCAGCGACCCAGTCTGGCACTTTAACCAGACTTCGGCCCAGCACCCTCAAACCACTCACCGGTGGTGCCCGGAATGCCCCATTACTGATAAGGATACGGATATGAAAATCGCAGTCGTCACTGGCACCAGCACAGGTATTGGCTTTGAAACCAGCCTGCATCTGGCCCGCAATGGCTATTCTGTATTCGCCGGCATGCGCAACACAGCCAAGGCACAACCACTGATTGATGCCGCCAAGGCCGAGTCCTTGCCCGTGCAAGTGCTGCAGATGGACGTGACCGACGCGGACTCTCTGCAGATCGCTTTCGCCACTATTCATGCCCAAGGCGATGTCTCTTTATTGGTGAATAATGCCGGTATCGGTGGCGCGACCCCGCTGGAATTGACACCGGAAGTAGAACATCGCCAAATCTTTGAAACTAACTATTTTGGCACCATCAACTGTATTCAGGCGGTTCTGCCCTCCATGCGCAAGAATGGCACTGGCGACATCGTCAATATTTCCTCAATCGTGGGCATTCTTGCCACACCGAACCAGATTGCTTACTCGGCGTCTAAGTATGCGGTGGAAGGTGCTTCTGAGGCGCTCGCCCATGAAGTCTACCGGTTTGGCGTACGGGTTTACTGCGTCGAACCCGGCGTGGTCGCTACCAGCATTTTTGACAATTCCGCCAGCGCAACCCGTTATGACAAAACATCGCCCTATCAACCCATTATGCGGCGCAACGGTAAGATGTACGCCACCGGTTTCAAGGCACCAGCATCGCCGCACCAGGTCGCCGACGCCATTCTGACTGCCGTCACTCAGCCTACCTATCAATTTCGCTGGCCGGTCGGCGTCGATGCCGATGGTATTTGTGCTGGTCGAGCAAAAATTACCGCCGAGGACTGGATCAAGATGGGTGACGACCTGAGCGACACCGAGTACAACGACCGCTTCAAGCAGTATTTCAATATCCAACTTTAGCGACAGCAGCTGATTGCATGACAAGAATAGGCGTGCCGCCTAGCTCACCTATCCTTGATTAATTTATTAATCCAGCACTTAACAGGAAATTCTATGCCAACCCAAGTCCCTTTTGACGTCGTGATTTACGGTGCCTCCGGTTTTACCGGACGCCTGGTCGCTGAATACATGTCCCAACAGTATGACCGCTCCGTGAACTGGGCGATGGCCGGCCGCAGCGCCACTAAACTCGCGGCTGTGCGCGATGAAATTGGAGCCGCAAAAGACACGCCACTGGTGGTGGCTGATGCCAGCGATCCTGCGTCTTTGCGCGCCATGGTCGCCAATGCCCGGTGTATCATCACCACCGTGGGGCCCTATCAACTCTACGGCTCAGACCTTGTCGCCGCATGCGCCGAATTGGGGACAGACTATGTCGACCTGTCAGGTGAACCCGCCTGGATGCATGAAATGATCACCAAACATCACGACGCGGCGGTGAAATCTGGCGCTCGCATCGTCCATAGCTGTGGCTTTGATTCGATACCTTTTGACCTTGGCGTCTACTTCCTGGAACAGGCGGCGCTAGAAAAATTTGGCAAACCATTACCGCGAGTTCGTGGCCGGGTTAGATCAATGAACGGTGAGTTTTCTGGCGGCACCGCAGCCTCGCTGACGGCAACAATGACGGCACTGGGTGAAAACCCCGCTCTGCTGGCGATATTGACCAACCCTTTTGCATTGGCCAACGGCTTTACAGGTCCGCAGCAACCCGCTGACAACAAGGTTTACGAGGATGAGCTATTAGGCCAGTGGGTCGCGCCATTTATCATGGCGGCCATCAATACGAAAAACGTGCATCGCTCCAATGCTCTGCTGGGTCAACGTTATGGTGCGGACTTTCAATACGATGAAATGATGCTCACCGGCAGCGGTGAACAAGGCAAGGCCATCGCCGATATTGTCGCGTCCAGCAATCCTCTGGTGGGCGACGATGTGCCAAAGCCCGGTGAGGGACCCAGCAAAGCTAGCCGCGAGGCAGGCAACTATGATGTCTTGTTTGTTGGCACTAACAATAACGGTGATGAGCTGCGCGCCAGCGTCACCGGCGATTTGGATCCAGGCTATGGCTCCACTTCCAAGATGATCGCCGAAAGTGCCTTGTGCCTGATACATGACTGCCCTGAACTTAAGGGTGGTATTTATACCCCCGCACCGGCTATGGGCGAGAAGTTGATTACACGCTTGGTTGCTCATGCGGGTATGACCTTTAGTCTGGAGTAACCATTAGGCTATCGTGCCTGGCCGGCATTTTAGGCCAAGCACGATGCACCAAGGCTGACGGTTATTATCACTGATTTATTCTGCCCCTTACACAGGGCGGCAGGATTGCGCTGGATGCGCCCTGTGGCGACGACTCCACAGCCCATGATAGCCAACTGCATCATCAGTGACCCGCCAATAGTCCAACAGCAGCGCAGGATCAGTGACGAGCAGCAGACTTGTTTGTGCAGCAACCGTCGTAGATGCCATAGCCGCTGGGTACGGGCGCTAGCCAGATACAATATTGCAGCCGTCACTGAAACATGGTTTATTCAGCGAGCACTTTTTTGCTGCGCGGTTGTTACCCGCGACAAACATGAATTATAAGGATCCAGGCGTGAGTCAATTCGATACCGACACTCAAGTTACCCAGACCGCTGACAATATCTGGCGCGGCACCTTGAGCAGGGAGTGGAATATCGGTAACAATCCCAATGGTGGCTATCTGCTGTCTTGCGTTCTGAGCGCACTCAAGCGGTCTCTGCCCCACCCGGATCCTATGACACTAACCACACATTATCTGCGCCCCGGCACTGCTGACGAGCCTTTTGAGGTCCATGTCGAGGTACTGCGCACTGGCCGCACACTTAGCACGGCTCGTGCTAGCCTGATCCAAGGTGGCAAAGCCAGGCTCGAGGTGCTGGCAGGGTTTGCCGACCTGCAGATCTCTGCCGGCATCGACACTGTTCTGACAATCCCTGCGCCCGCTATCCCGCCACCTGAAGTCTGCATCCAGCGCCACGGCGAAACTCAGGGTGTTGAGCTGCCCATTGCCAACCGGCTCGATGTCAGATTACACCCTGATTTTGCCGTGGCAGGCAGCACGAACGTCGCAAAAGTGGCGGGTTGGATACGATTTCTGGATGGCCGCGAACCTGACACGGGATCCTTACCACTGTTCACAGATACCTTTCCACCCTCGACCTTCAGCCTGCTAGGGGTTGTCGGCTGGGTGCCCACCATCGAACTCACTGTGCACGTGCGCTGTCGACCGGCGCCCGGCTGGATTCAGGCAGAATTTTCCACAGAAGATTTACAGCAGGGCCGCATGATCGAGAGCGGTAGGCTCTGGGATAGTACCGGCCAACTCGTGGCCCAGAGCCGCCAGATCGGCCTGGTGATGCAACAGAGTTGAGGCTTTACCACCGGGCATCGATATCTTGCCTGGCATCAATTTGACCGGCCGTGCGGATGCATGATCTTCGATCCAGAGGCAGTATGTTATCGTATACATTGAAAAATCACTCCGGAGCCAACGTTGTCACAGCCCCTCGAAGTCGCACTCTTTCCGATTCCCAGCCTGGTCGCATTCCCGGGCACCATCGTGCCCTTACACGTGTTTGAACCGCGCTATCGGCAAATGATCAACGACTGTGTCAGAGATCAGCGCATGATCGGTGTCTGCCATACTCGCAAGGTCATTCGCGCGGCAAAAGCAAACCAGACTCAAGACGAGGCCATGAACTCCAATCAAGCGACTTACCAACCGCAAGCGGTATTTTCCGCCGGCTACTGCGACATTATTGAGACCACTGCCGATGGCCGCATCATGGCCGAGATTCGCATTGAACAGCGCTTGCGAATCGTCAAAGAAATTCAGTCAATCCCCTACCGTATCGTCTCCAGTCAGCCGCTGCATGATGATGTGCCGGACCCCAGCGAGGCGATGTCTATCGAGGCACGTAATCGTGATCTACAGCTGCTGATTAATTCCAAACTATTGGTCATGATCGGCGCCGCAAACCCCGAGTTTGAAAATCTGATTAACGGGTCAGAATGGCAATCTCTGAATCCCGACGAATTCAGCTACCAGCTGTTTGAGACGCTGCGTTTCGATCCTGACATGATGCAGGCCATTCTTGAGGCTTGCAGCACCCAGGAACGCTTGAATATCATTTGGGATTATCTGTGTCATTAACCACACCACCCATTGCTCGGCTTGGCGTGATTGGTGACGTGCATGCGGAAGATGCCCGCCTAGCGCTCGCCCTCGACCATCTACACGCCGCCGGCGTTGACCGAATCATTTGCACCGGCGACGTCGTTGATGGCAGCGGCTGTCCGGAAACATCATTGCGTCTGTTACAAGCTCATAACGTCAGCACGGTGCGGGGCAACCATGATCGCTGGTTACTCGACAATAAGGTTCGGCACATTGCCGATGCTCACGGCCAAGACGACCTTGAAGATGCCAGCTTGGCCTATCTCAACAGCCTACCCAGCGCCATTGAACTCGACACGGTGGCTGGCAGATTATTGTTGTGTCACGGCATTGGCAAGAATGACTTGCAGAAAATCTGGCCCGGCTCCACACGCATGCCCATGATCCAGAGTCCTGCGCTGGACCGCATCATAGAGGACGGCCGTTATCGTTATGTGATCAATGGGCATATGCATTTCCGCACCATGATCCATTTTGATGCTATGACATTGATCAATGCAGGCACTTTGAAAGGCGAGCAGTGGCCTGGCTTTATGCTCATCGACTTTGCGACCGAGCATATCACCTCATTCAAATTCGGATCACCAGAAGCCAAATCACAGATTGAAATTGCACGACACATGTCTATTTTGCCGGAACCCGAGCAGGTCACCTGGCGTGATACCCAAGCTTTCAGCGGCGATTGGCAACCGCTGACCCTACACTAAGGCAGAGACGCCGGTTGCGGACCTGACCTACTGGGTCTTGCGCTCAGGCGCAGCGAGACTAGAAAAGGACACCATTTTACCGGCCTTTTCATCCCATAGGGCCAGCCAGGCCGTAGACAAGCTTTCAACAATTCCCAGTTTCCGGGCATTCTGCAATGCCGGCTGATCATCATAGCAAGTTGGCAAATGATAGTTTGGTACCTTTGGATTGAGGTGGTGGATATGGTGATAGCCAATATTACCGCTCACCCAGTGCAACCATCGCGGCAGGTCATAAAACGAACTACCCTCAAGGGTCGCGTCATGATAATTCCAGACATCATTGCGTTCCCAGTAGGCATCCTCAAACTGATGTTGGACGTAAAATAACCAGACCGCACCCAGCGAAGACAACATGACCACAGGCACATAGACCAATAAAAATGGCTTCAGACCAAAGATCGCTATCATGCTGCCGTAATAAATCAGAATACCGAGATTAGTGCCCAAGACGCTCAACCAGCCACCCCAAGTTTTAGATTGCTCACCCAATGGAATTCGTTGCAGAACGACAAAATGCAACGGCGCCGAAAAGAAAAACAATACCCAAGGATTGCGGTAGACCCGATAGCAGAGCCGACTGAACCAACCTGCGTTGACATATTCTTCCACGGTGCGCGTGATGACATCACCATCGCCGCGCTTGTCGAGATTACCGGTGCTGCGGTGATGCATGGCATGTTGACCGGCCCAATACTGAAACGGCGTATTGGTCAGCACGCCCATCATGTTACCCAACAGCATATTCTGCCATTTATGAGGTAGATAGGAACCGTGGGAGCAATCATGACCAATCATGAACAACCGCAGATAAGCAGCCGCTGCCAGTAATGACAGCAGCAGCGTCACTCCGTAATGCACAGACAATGACGCAAACATCAAACCGATGGTCATCCCGTAGATAGCGACGGTGTGGCCCAACTGGAAAAATGCTTTTGCATAGGACGCGTGCGCGAATACACGCGAAGCGACGAATGCGGGTGTTTTTGTAACTTGCATAGCTTTTTTACAACCTGGTGCGGGCTTGCCCTTTCTGCTCTTAAGGGAGGCCTATTGAGACGGGTGCCTGGTGGGAATAATAGCAGACCGCAAGGATACGCTATTTCCCGCCAAGGATTCAGCTTATTTACGCTCCACTGATCGCCCTATATGGCCAGCCATCAAACGCTAGCGGCAGCCAGTGCCACCCATACCTGACGCCGCCGGTCGCCGCTGTAAGCCCGGCGACCATGCATGGTGATCCGGTTATCAATGAGCGCAATGTCACCGTCTTGCCAGTTCAGATCAAAGGTTAAGGTGTTGGCCATCGAAACCAGTTTTTCAAAAACAGATATCGGGATCGTCGTGCCATCACCCAGCACCAAGGACGCAGCAGGGTTCGCCTTGACCCCAGCCCACCCCATATAAGCGGCAATCAACTGATTGTAAAACGCTTTGCGACCGTCGCCGAGGTCCACCACCGCTGGCAGTACCGGTGTCGTCACCTGCAGACTGTCGTCTGGCTGCCATTGCCAACTATAGCCAAGCCCCTGCAACTGGCTTTCCGCACCGGCTCGATCAGTGACGCTCAAGGTACTCTTCCAGCTTCGTCCCTGACCCGAGGCCAAATTATCATCCACGGGCATCAGCGTCGTATACCGCAAACCGTGTTCTTCAAATTTTCGAGCCCACTGCGGCATTTGGTCGAGAATCAACGCATATAACTGATCAGACCGACACAGTGATGTCGCGCCGCCCAGCTGGGCAGCCGCATGGCAATGGAAGAACAGCTTGGCTGGCGATACCGGCGTTTGGGCCATTTCGTGGTGTAAAAATATCTCAACCTCAGGGGGCGCCTCATTGGCGGTAAAGACTCGGTCGGTCAAATTGACTCGTACCGCATTGGAAAGAGACTCCTGATAGGTAAAGTCTGGATAACCAAATGCGGCACTGAAGCGGTCGAAAGCCACGGCGTTGTCGATTGGAAAACCACGAAACAACACTGCGCCTGATTCCTGCAGGACTCGCTCTAGCAATGCCTGATTGGCTTGCAGCCAGGCAGCGATAGCAGCGAGCGACGTTAGTGACTGCTGGTTATCAAAGACCGCCGGGAAGGGTCGGCCATCAAACTCAAACTGCTTGGGAACCTGGATCAGATGGGGTTGAGAGGAGCTATCAGACATCAGACATCAGCACCTTGCGGCCCTCAACAATCGAACGCTGCGCCGCCACGCCCATCGACACCGACAACAGGCCGTCTGCCACCGTCACTGCCGCTGGGCTACCCGTCTCAATCGCCTCGATGAAATTCAGGTGCTCCAGGTAACTCGCACCGTGATGAAAGCCCACTTCGGCCACTCGAGGATCAATTTCGATATCGAATGACTCGTATTTTTGGTACTCCCGCCCACCACGAATCAGGCGACCTTCGGGAATAAGCGCTTCAAGCTTACCCAGATCACCCGTGGCCACCAGTTCCTGCTCGTTACGGCTGGACTCGGCAAACATGCAAAGGTCAAGACAGGCCCGGGCCCCGTTGGCATAGTCGACGATGACAAAGGCATTGTCGAGAATGTCGGGGGTCGCACCATCATAGCGCTCTTGCAGGTGATTGACGTCTTGACCACCGGAGGCAAAGACACTAACGGGTTGCGACTTTATCGCTAGGTTCATCAGGTCAAAAAAATGACAACACTTTTCTACCAAGGTACCGCCGCTGTTTTTATTAAATCGATTCCAGTCGCCGACTTTCTTCAAAAAAGGGTAGCGATGCTCACGCACAAACAGCATCTTTAAATCACCCACCGCCCCTTGCTCAAGCTCTGCCAAAAAGCGAGCCACCGGCGCCATGTAACGGTATTCCAGGCCCACCCAGACCAGACCTTGATGCTGGCTCGCCCCAGCGACGACAGCCTGACAATCGGCTATCGTAGTACACATCGGCTTTTCCAGCAGGACATGTTTGTCCGTCTTGAAAATCTCACGCATGACATCGATATGGGTAAAATTCGGTGAGGCGATTACTACCGCATCAATATCGTCACGGGCCAGCAATTGCCGGTAATCCTCGTACACCGTTGGTGTGAATTTGGGCTGGCAGGCTGTCAATGCCCACGCTCTGGATTTGGCGTTAGGATCTGCCACGGCGACAACCTCTGCGGCATCGATCTGCACCAGATTACGAATATGCTCACAGCCCATCATGCCAGTGCCAATAATACCGTATCTGACGGTCATGAAAGCTACCCTCGAGAGACCGGCATCGCCGGATTATTAGGCAGGTGGGCAAAGCGATCCGGGTCTCTTTGGGCAGCGTAAGCCGCAACGATCGGTGCCAAATCTGTGGGCGATGCGCCATGCAGAATGACACCATCACAACCAAGGTCCAACTGGTGATTGATAGCTGCGACACATTGCTCAGGCGTGCCCATCGCCGCTGCGGCCAGCCAAAAGTCGGGAATCAGGCCGGCCACGTGCTCCAGCTCCACGGCAGTTGCGCGCTGATCGATGGCCCCTTGGAATGTCGATACCAGCGGATCGGCTCTAAACTTTTTCAAAACCAACGGATCCCAGTCATTGGTCTTGACCATCAAGTCGCCATAGGCCTGCAGGTAAGTGGCCATCCTGCCAACGGTTTTCTTGAGTCGAACATCCGCAGGCAGGTGATCACCGATAGTGGCCAGGCATGACCAGACTCTAACATCCGCCGGATCTTTGCCAGCACCGACGGCAGCTTGTTTGACTGTGTCAACGCAACGCCGGGTGGTCTCGTCGGTAAAAAACGTGTGCAGCACCACTGCATCAAAGGCTCGGCCGCCTAGAGCTAATGAATTGGGTCCGAAAGCGGTGAAAGTTAATGGAATATACTCATCAAAATCTGGGTCCAGCCGCAGCACGGGCCATTTGCCAGCGGGGCCGTCATGACCCACCACCGTCTCACCACGCCACAGGCGGCGCATCAGATTCGCAAAGTCCTCAATCTGATCTGTCTTGATCCGCGCCAGTCCATAGGCGTCAAAAGCCGCATTGATGCCACGCCCCAAGCCCAGACTGAACCGCCCGCCAGTCAGGAAATGCATGGTGCTGGCATAAGCTGCTGTCACCATGGGATGACGGGTATTATGGTTGGTGGCAGCAGTGGCAATGCCGATCGTCTCGGACACAGCACCCACAGCACCGGAGAGGGTGGCGGCTTCTTTGATATTAAAGCGCTCGGAGATAAAACAGTTGCCGATGCCCATGGCCTCTGCATCCCGGACCTCAGCAATCAGGTCACGGGGCGAGCGCGGTGCGCCAGCCAACGTATAGAATCCCAGTTCATTCATTCCATTCATTTCAGGCATCTCACTTCTCGCTGACTAAAGCTTCAGCATAAGCCAGCAGGGTACCAAATGTCACAGGCACAAAAAAAGGGAGNNCTTTTTTCTCGAACGATCCTTTTGGGTCGTCGCCTCTTACGTTACTTGAGCACGCTACAGCAATTTATTGTACATTGGCCACTGACCATTCACGAATATCTACTCGGTACTTTTCAGCAAACTCGTACAACGACAAATCATTGCAAACTACTTGCTTCTGAGCTCGACGACCGATGCCGAGCTCCTCGACCTTAGCCTTGATCGCCTCCCGGGATTCTAGTGCCGCGAGACATAATTGAGAATAAGGATTTTCATCTTTAATGACAAACCTGGCGCCATCGTCCAATTGTATTTCCTTTGCATACGCATTGATAGACAACGACAGGGCGACAAACAAACAGATACGATGTTTCATTATTTTTTCTCCATTTGGTCTTTATTATTTCAGCCCCAAGATAAAACGCTTTGCTCGCGGGGCCCGCGCATGGATAAAACACTGCTGGACTGTAAATCTTATTGCAATCTTAATATAACTTACACAATCTTAATTTTTTGGTGGTTTGTGCTGGCTATCGCACTTTTATCATCTGTCCTATTGATTGAAGCGCATTGAGTGTGCGTTATCTTCTCGCCGCGCGCCTGCCGACAATGCGTATTAAGACAGCGTTAAGATAGTTAATTTTCGGTTATTTCGAGCGCCGGCCTCTTTTCAGCCCCCAATCAGACCACTAAGCTGTTGCGCACAATGAATCAAACGGTCACCAATGCATGCAAAGCTTCCTGAAAACTGTCGCGCTAATAGTCTCTCTGGCTGGTTTGGCGGTGCTCTACAATGCGCCGCCAAACGTGACGCTGAACGGATTAGCAGGCGCGCATGATATTGGAAAATTTGCCGATGCCAACGAGGCTCGAATGATCCGAGCTGACTTGCCCACCGTCAAAGATCACTATGGTGACCCGGCCCTCTTTGAAAAATATATCATTCGCCGGCCACGAGTTATCGTCTAGCGCTGCTGCCACAACTTCGCTGTCAGCAGCCGATCAACCCCTCAAAATTATCTACATCCTGAGCGGCTAGCCTTTGACCATGGCCGCGGTCAACAGAGCCGGGCTGTCAGGCTGCTGGAAGAACGCCTCCGGGTCGTCAATGCCACGCTGGCTGATTATGCTCAACTTAATATTCTTCGATGCCCCCGTCGGGGTGCCAGCAATCCGCTCAGCGATTTCGCGACAACGCTCGACAACTGCGTCATCGGCGACGCATTCTGCAATCAATCCTAACCTCAACAGTTCCGGTCCGGCTACCCGATCACCCATCAGGGCCATTCGTGCCATCACGTGCTCCGTTGATTTGATTTTGAACCAAGCCGCATTCATGGGCATCATCGCGCCTTGCTGAATTTCACCCACCTGCAGAAACGCGGTATCTCCCGCGATCAGCATGTCACAGGCCAAGGCCAGTGCGGAACCGGCATTGATGCCATACTTTTCCAGCGCACCGATCACCGGTTTAGGGAAATGATACAGGGCCAGATGTAGCTCACGCCAACTACCAAATTGGCGAGATTTCCAGGGCGGTGGGGGTTCTGCCTGCAGAGCCTTGAGGTCAACACCGGAACAGAAAAATCCATCCGCGCCGCGCAAGACCACGCACGCCACATCTTCATCGTCAGCCAATTCTTCAAGTGCTAACCTGACGCCATCACTTAACGGCGGAATAATCGAGTTACGCCGCTCTGGTCGATTTAAAACGATCTCTGCCCAGCCCTGTTTACGCTCGATCAATACGGGTTTTTCGTCAGACATAGTCACTCCAGATTTTTTATTGTGTTCGCTTCAGTGACTCCGAGTCTAGGCGCAACCCTCGAAAATCGCCAGCGCCCTCGACCTTTGTGGCTTACTGCCCGCCCATTGGCCATGACCCATCAGGGACGAAACGCATCCCAATGTTTAATCGCGTTATCCTCTGGGCTTGGTTCGATTCCAGGCCGCACCCCATGACGACAAACATGGCGAGCCTGCATACCGTGGGTACGCGGCGCGACGACGTCCCGCTGATAGTCATCACCGACAAACAGCACTTCGGCGGGGTCGACAGCCACTCGCTTCAATGCCGCTTGATAAATCTCCGGCTCTGGTTTCTTCGCGCCAAGCGCGGCGCTGTCTATCACAAACTCAAAATAATCACCCAAACCATGATGCTCGAGCATTTTCTGCGGCCACTCAGACATAAAAAAATTTGAGACCACCGCAAGCTTTGCCTCAGCCGACCAGGCTTGAAGCATGGCCTCAACGCCAGGGGTAAGCCTCACACTAGCCGGGTAAGTTTGCGCAAACACATCCAGCATTTCACTCACCAACCGCTCAGCAGACGCTGCACTCGCACGCCCCTGGCGTATAAAGACTTCCCGCAACCGCACCTCGAAGTGCACCTCATTGTCTCGCTGCCACCAGTTAACGGCGCGTGCTGCGGTATAGGCTGATCGGAACTTTGACACAGAAGGAAAGAGGCCAGCCGCAACAGGCAGATGGGCAATTGTCTCAAGCCCGTCAATACTGCCACTCGCGTCGAAATCATCAATCAGCGTATTAAAACAGTCGAACAGCACCCATTGCATCTTCAGCATCTCGGCCAGGCAAGGATCACGGGGTTCGTGACAAGGCTATTGCTGGCACAGGGTATTCTGAAGGTTGATAACCGGCACGACAAGGACTTGCCTTGATGTTCAGTCGCAAGGGTGGTGCAGGCGATTCAGGCTAACCAGAAGCTCAAGGTGATATAGGCAATAAACAGCCCCACTGCGGTAACACTCAGCGCGTCAAATTTTGTTGATCGATGATTCATAGGACAGCAGATTAGAAAACTCTTTACCCATCGTAAAGTAACCATTGCTCATATAGTTAGAACCAAAGGCGATTTAGCCTACCAGTGAGATCACCATAAATAACGTCGTCGGCACAACCAGCATCCAGAGCATGAGGGCCTGCACTAACACCCGGCCTTTTAGCCTGCGTAAGGTTTGGCGGTTGATTTCAGTGCCGATCAGAAATAGCGCAAGCACCAGCAGGCTCTTGCTGGCGAGGCCGGCGATGCCAGGTAATGCGGCAGGCATCGGCAATACGGAACCGAGCACCGAACTCAAGATAAACAGCAGAATAAAACCGGGAATCCGCACCTTTATGCTACCCTGGCCTGCCACCAAACTGGCGACGACCACTAGCGGAATCAACCATAAGGTCCGCCCAAGCTTCACCGTCGTGGCGACACTGGCCGCCTGGTCCCCATACAAAGCCGCGGTAGCCACCACTGAACTGGTATCGTGAATCGCCAGGGCCACCCAAACACCAAATTGGGTCTGACTGAGTTGATAATATTCGCCGATGGCGGGAAAGGTAAACAGGGCGACAGCATTCAGCAAAAAGACAATTGCCAGTGCAACACCCATTTGCTCAGCACTGGCCTTGATGATCGGCGCTAGGGTCGCTATCGTCGTGCCGCCACATATGCCAGTACCTGAGGCAATCAGGGCGTTCGACACATTTTCAACCCCTATGAGTCTGCCAAGCACTAGGCCTATAGCAATGGCCGACACCACATAGATCGCAACAAATACCGTATAGTCGGCGTTGATTCGCCACATATCGGCCATATTAAGTTTCAAGCCCAGTAGAACGATGGCCGCCTGCAGAAAATACTTGCTATAGAAACTACTCAGCCCTACCACCGGTCGGTCGAACAACAACGTCAAAGACATCCCGACTAACAATGCAACCGCCGGATTTCCCTGATACAGAAGATAAGGCAGCAATAAGACCGCAAGCAGTTTGCCCCCATGCGCCTTGAACTGAGTAGTCTGAAGACTGATAACCGAATCCTTTTGATGATAAACCGCGCCTAGCCAACTCTCTGTAGACAGCAGGCATAAGGCAGTAGGCATACTAGCGCCTCCTCGGCCTAGGCTCAAAGGCCATTCGGACTATTCGACACCCTACTGTATTTTTCCACCAATATCGTAGATTGAGC
>DGOD01000023.1 GCA_002389265.1 Gammaproteobacteria bacterium UBA4475 | reverse complement strand
GACTTAGATCGCGTCTTGCAAGGCTAAGGATTCTCTAAGTTCGCGTTTGAGAAATTTGCCGCTGGCGTTGCGAGGTAATGGCTGCTCGAGGATCCAGATATACCGGGGAATCTTGTGCTTGGCCATTTGGGCGGCGCTGTGAGCTCGGATCTCGTCAGCGGTGATGAGCGTGCCCGGCTTCAACACAATCGCCACTCCAACTTCTTCTCCCAGACGATCATCAGGAATACCGAAGACGCTGCATTCCTTGATAACATCCAAGTTGAACAGCACAGCCTCGACTTCAGCGCAGTAAATATTTTCACCGCCCCGCAAGACCATGTCTTTAATGCGATCGACAATATAGATAAAGCCATCTTCATCCATGCGGGCCACATCGCCCGTGTGAAGCCAGCCGTCGGTGATGGTTTCAGCGGTGGCCTCAGCGCGATTCAAATAGCCCTTAATGACACAGGCACCCTTGACCCAGAGTTCGCCGACGCTGCCTTGAGGCACTTCATTGCCTTCGGCATCGACGCACTTAGCCTCGAAGTTCGGCATGGCCGGACCACAGCTATCCGGTCGATCCACAAAGAAGTCACCACCGATAGACGTGATAATGCCGCAGGTTTCCGTCATGCCATAGCCGGTACCAGGACGGGCAGTCTTGACGGTTCGATCAATCTTGCCCACAAGATCGGGCTGAACTTGAGCGCCACCACCGGAAACGGTCAATAAACTGGAAGTATCATGCTTATCGAAATCTGGATGACTGATGAGTTCCCGTGACATGACGGGTACGCCGGACAGGCTGGTGATGCGTTCCTTGGCAATAATTTTTAGTGCGTCACCGGCGTCCCAGCGATACATATGAACCAGCTTGCCGCCGGACAGGGTGGTGCCCTGAGCCATGCAATTGTTCGCGGTCACATGAAACAGTGGCGTGGTAATCAAGCCCGCAGCGATTGGTGCAACGCTGGGGTCCGGTGGTGGCATATTGTTGGCGCGGGCCAGGGAATGGCTCATGGCGGTTCCCCAGAAAGCCAGGTTCATGACATTATTGACGCAGCCACGGTGAGTCAACTGGGCCCCTTTGGGCCGACCAGTGGTGCCCGACGTATAGAAAATACAGGCATCTTCGTCAGGGTCTATGCTGGCCGCGGGTAGTTCGCCACCATCTTTAAGCACTTCACTGAAATCGATTACGCCATCAATCGGTGCCTTGAGCCTGACGCCAACCACCGGCAGGTCGGGAAACTGGTCCTTGATTTCATTGAATCGGTCCAGACGTTCCTGATCGCAGATCAGCAATTTTGGCGCCGAGTCTTCAAGACCGAAGGCCAATTCGCTAGCGACCCACCAGGCATTGACGCCTACAACCGCGATACCCTGCGAGACGCATGCCCAGTAAAGCAGCAACCATTCTGGGTAGTTACGCATGGCGATCGCCACTCGGTCGCCTTGCTTGATACCTTGTTTCGCCATCCAGTTGGCGATGGCAGCCACATCACGGTGCGCGTCACTGTAGGTCCAGCGCTCATTTTCATAAACCAGATAGTCACGATCGGCGAAGGCCGCGCTGGCCAACCACATCTCGCGCAGACTGGGTGGCGCCGCGGCGTACGCCTTGATAGATTGTCCTCGGACCTCGACAGAGGTGATTTCAAATGGTTGTCCTGGGCTGGTCAATTCATTCCAGACGGTTTTTAAGGCTTGATACATGCTCACTTGGCTCCCTTAGAGACATAATAAAACAGTGATGTAAATCCACGTCGTCAACCAGCTTTACGATTGCGCCGCCGATGGATCAGACTGTTTAAAAATTTCACGTGGCACCAATGTGCCGTCTAAAGTTGGTTAAGATAGGGATTCTCGTGCCCCGATGCAATCCTAATTAGTTTGGCTGGCGCGGAGAAGATGGTGCTATTCATGGGAGTGCAGGCGCTCAAGCCTGTGTCCGACTAGTCTTGAGGCGAGAAGTGATGACATTTTTACTGGCAGGTTTGAAAGTGATCGATGCAGCATCCTATGTGGCTGGCCCGGCAGCAACAACGGTAATGGCTGACTATGGAGCCGATGTCATCAAGATTGAGCCGCCCACGGGTGATTCATATCGCAGCCTGGCGGCACGCTATCGCACTGACTATAACTGGCAGCTGACCTCAAGGAACAAGCGCGCCCTGGCGCTGGATTTGAAGCAGGCAGAAGGGCGGGAAGTGATGCATCGCCTGATTGACCAGGCCGATGTGCTCGTGGTGAATTTCAATGCTGAGCAATTAGCCCTGTACGAACTCGATTATGAATTCCTCCGGCAGCGCAATCCAAGACTTATCTTCGCCCAGATTACCGGTTACGGGACCCGTGGACCTGATCGAAGCAAGCGAGCCTTTGATCTCGCCGCTTGGTGGGCTAGAACGGGCATCATGGATATGATGAAGCCACTGGGTGGCGCGCCGGTTAATGGTGTTGGTGGCGTCGGTGATCATGCCAGCGCCATGTCCTTGTTTGGCGTCATCATGCTGGCGCTGTACGACCGCGAACGCACGGGCATCGGTGCATGTGTGTCCACTTCACTGGTCGCTAATGGCGCCTGGTCAAACGGCATGCATCTGCAAGGTGTCATTGCCGGGTATGATCTCGCTACGATTCTGGATCAGCATGGTTATCGTAGCCCATTCGTGTTGTCCTATAAGACCCGGGATGATCGTTATATCGTGTTGGTTGGCCCGGCGCCGCAACGGGAGTGGCCAAGACTCTGCCGGGCATTGGGACATCCGGAATGGCTCCTTGAGTCGCGTTTTGTGGATATAGCCGCAGTGATGAGTTTGCGTGATGAGGTCAAAGTGATGTTCGCCGCGGCCTTTGCGCGCTTTAAACTAGATGAGCTGGTCCTCAGACTGGATAAGGAGCAAGTGACCTTCAGCGTTATAGAGAAAAACAGCGACGTGGTTGTTGACGCACACCTGATCGAGAACGAGGTCATTATCAAGACCGATTCTAGCGACCCGGACTATCAATGGACGGTTGCGAGCCCGATCACTGTCGCCGGTCGACCCAAGAGAGTGCCGACTGAGGCGCCAGCGATTGGTGCGCACAGTCGAGAAGTCTTGATTGAGCTTGGCTACGCAGAGGCTGAAATAAGCAGTTTGCTGAAATCCGGTTCGATCGTTCAGGATGACAGTTGATACGCCTCAATCGAGGTCCTAGACCTTCGAGTTTGTGTTCGCCGTTTCCACGTTATTGAGACTGGCGACGATGCATAATCCGTTATTCGCCGCCTGGCTTTTGGAAGTGAGATTGGTTTTCGGTGAGTTTTCTGTGAGTTTTCAGTAAGTTGAGGCAAGATTGGGTGAGAAGCCGCCAGCGCGACTAGCAGCGTCGGCGACTCAGCTTTATACTCGGGCTAATCGGCTGCCGTAGATCACGCCAAAATTGAATTAGGTGGCGGCTGAAACGTTGGTGTCAAAGTGCCATAGCCACAGAGTCTCTGGTGCTTGAGTCATGGCGCGTCGAACAGCATAGCGATCGCGGTTGCGATGAACTTGCTTGCCAGCAGGTCTGGCGCCGCCTAGAAATACGGCAGTGTAACGTCATACCCACAGATACAGGGTTGCCTGTCCACAGGCAATACCCAGAATACTTTGAAAGGAGCATGAACGTGGTAGAAGGAATTAACATTGACAAGGTGACAGCTTGGCTGCAGGACCAGGTTCCTCATCTGCAGGCGCCCATCACGTTCTCGCTTATTGCCGGGGGACACTCGAATCTGACCTATCTTGGCGTTGATAGGTCGGGAAGCCAATTTGTGTTACGCCGCCCACCATTGGGTCATGTGCTCGAAAGCGCGCATGACATGGGACGAGAATACAAAATTATCAGCTCCCTTGAATCTGCTGATGTGCCAGTGCCGAAAACCTATGGCTTGTGTCGTGACGTAGAAGTCAATGACGCGCCATTTTATGTGATGGATTTTATTGGCGGTCTGGTGTTAAACGATTCAGTGGTGGGTCTCAAGGTGGCCGCGCAACATCGACGGGGTATTGGTTTACATGTGATCGATATTTTATCGAAGCTGCATAGTATCGACCCTGATGCGGTTGGCCTCGGAGACCTGGGCCGCAAAGAAGCCTATTTGTCACGGCAAATTAATCGCTGGACGAAACAGTGGGTGGCATCCAAGACCCACGAGATTCCAGAGATGGAAGAAAGCTGCCGAATACTCACCGAAACCATGCCGGATCAGATCGGTGCGACCATCGTTCATGGCGATTATCGGCTGGGCAATATGATTGTCAATGCCGACAAAGTCGATGCGATCTTAGATTGGGAACTTTGCACCCTGGGTGATCCGTTAGCAGATGTGGGTTATCTGTTGAACAACTGGGTGTCACCCGGCGAAATTGAGCTGCCAGGTGAGGGTGATCAATCACCCACCGCGGTTGGCGGCTATCCTGAGCGTCAGGAATTATGCGATATATATAGCGCTAACACGGGTCGAGACCTTAGCCAGATCAATTATTATCGGGCATTTTCTCACTGGCGGTTGGCGGCCATCGGTCAGGGCGTATACAAGCGTTATCTGACGGGGGCTATGGGCGAAGATCGTGATGTTGATCTGGAAAAACAGAAAAATGGTGTCCTTCGCCGAGCACAGGCTGCACTGGCGCTGCTTCAGGCATAAGGCTGCTGACTAAGGGGTAGTCAGTGTTTAGTGAACGATGGGTTTGCTGGTGCCCATCGCGATCAAACGCTGACTAGCCAGGACCTTGATGTCTGGGTCTACGCTGGCTTCAAGGATCATGGTGTAGGTATGCTGAGCTAGGCCCAATTTGCCTTGCCGCTCATAGACGGCGCCCAACTGGACATTAAACTCTTGTCGTTCCGGTATCAGCAACAATTGCCTTTCGATACAGGCCTTACTTTCATCCCAGGCCTGGTTGTGCCAAAAAATTTGTTTCAGGTTGTCCAATATTCGGATCAGAATGCTCTTGTTGGTGGCGATCTCTAAGTATTCTGGTTGCAGCAAAGCATTTGGCCCTGCGATTTGTTTGAGTAGTGTGCGGCAGTCCGTTTCGCTCAACACCCGACCGCTAAAGGGATCAACGATCACTCGTTGATCGTCGCCGTACCGCACCAGAAAATGACCGGGAAAGCTGATGCCATGCACCGGCAGTTGTAGGCGCCGGCCAAGGCAAATGTGGATCAGCGCGAGGGTGATCGGAATGCCCTGATGGGTATTGATGACATGGTTTAGAAAGCTATTGCGGGGTTCGTAATAGCTTTTAATGTTGCCACTATAGCCTTCAGTTCGATAAATAAAGTCATTCAGGCTCGTGATCGACGCACCTGAATTCGTCGAGTGGTCAAAGTCAGCTTTAAACCGCGCTGCTGTTGTATCCAGATATCTGAGGTATCGCTTGATGTCGAGATCGGGTTCAGATTCAGCGGCGATCAGCAGCGCCGCGACATCGAGCGCAATGTCGGCGTCTGGCTGGGCCACACAGGCGGCGAACTGGTCTCTGATCGTTGGCTTATCCATAGCCCTATCTTTGCAAGCTTAATGGTGAGATGCAATGTTCTTGCTGCTCGGCGTGAACCCTCATTCAAAGCTACTGGCCGTGGGCGGCCCGGCATTGCTGGCGCCTCGGGGTCATGGCGAGTGAGGCTAATGCGGTGCGAAAAGTCTGAGGTGATCTCGAGCACTAACCTGGTGGTGGCTTCTGCGCGGCGCGAGTTTGCGCACGCAGTGCAGTTTTCTCGGCTTTGTGTTCTGCCTGGGCGTTGACAGCATCTTCACCGATATGGGCTTCGCCTCGAGCGCGGGCTAATTGAATCTGTCGTTGGCGCTCAATGAATCGGTGACGCTGGTCGGTAGATGTTTTGCCGATGCAGTGCGGACAACTGATTCCCTCGACATAGGCATTGCTCTGTTTGGCCAGGTTGTCGATGGGCATTCGACACGCATGACACTGATCATAATGGCCTTTCTCAAGCTGGTGATCCACGGTCACCCGGTTATCAAACACAAAGCATTCACCGTGCCACAGTGAGTTTTCCTCTGGCACGGTTTCTAGATATTTGAGAATGCCGCCTTCCAGATGATAAACCTCTTCAAAGCCTTGTGATTTCAAGTAGGCGGTAGATTTTTCGCAACGAATGCCGCCGGTACAAAACATGGCAACCTTCTTGTGTACCGCCTTGTCAAGATGTTGCTCGGCATAAGCGGGGAACTCTCTGAAAGTGGTGGTATGTGGATTGATTGCGTGGTCAAAGGTGCCAATCATCACTTCGTATTCGTTGCGGGTATCGATCACCGTGACATCAGGGTCGGATATTAGAGCATTCCAATCCTCGGGTTTAACGTAGGTGCCGACGATATCCAACGGGTCAATGTCGGTCACACCCATGGTGACGATTTCCTGTTTGAGTTTAACCTTGCGCCGATAAAAAGGCATTGCTGTATCAAATGATTCCTTGTGCTTGATGCCGTGAAAACGCGAGTCCTGGTGTAAAAAGTTCAGCAACGCTGTAACACCAGCGCTGGGGCCGGCCACGGTACCGTTAATACCTTCTCGAGCGAGCAGTAGGGTGCCACGTAGGCCCTCTGCTGTCATCAGGGCCAGCAAGGGTGCTTGCCAAGCTGCATAATCGTGCAGCGCAGTAAAATGGTACAGGGCGCAGACCATGATCGGCTGTGGTGACAGTTCGCCTTGACTACCGTTTTCTTGACTACCTTGCATGTCTAGCATCTCGTGATGACCATCGGCTGATGAACAATATTTGATGAGCTGTTTTTGATGAGCTGGTTTTGATGAGCATCGTTCATTTCGGAGCGTCAGTTTACACAAAAAACCGCATCAGCCGCAAAGGTACGGCACCCGGCTCAGTAAAATTTGGCTGGCGCCACATTGCCGATTCTGGATTAAAGACCGCGGACGGGAAGTCCCGCGGCTTCGTAGCAGCGATCAATGACAGCCATTTGTTGCACCGCATCCTCAGGCCCGGTCAATGGTTGGCGTTGGGACTCGACGGCAGCCACGAAGGCATCCAGTTGATAGCTGTAGGTGGGACGGGTTGAAAACTGTTCGCGACTAACCTTATCATTAAGCTGCAGTTCAATGTAATGACCTAGCTGAGGGGCAATGGGGTTATTGACTACCATGGTGCCGATCTCACCAACAACCTTGATAAAGGCCGTAAATTTAGCATCGGCGCGCATGTCTGCCGCGGTGGAAACCTGCAGATTGCCGGGAAATAGCATCTGGGTGGCGAGGTAAACATCAACGTTCATGGGTCCCACTTCGGCGTTGGCTTCTATTGCCATGGGTTCAGTGGCCGTTAGGTGGCGAACCCAGGAAATCGGATAGCAGCCGATATCCATGGTAACGCCGCCAGCAGTTCCGTAGTTCATACGAATATCCCTCGAATCTGGCACGGGTACATTAAATTCAGCGTGGATACTGATGATCTTGCCCAGCAGCCCTGAAGCATAGATCTCCTGCGCGCGGTGGAATAGCGGATGATAACGATAGTGGAAGGCGTCCATCAGAATAAGCCCGGTTTCAGCGGCGACTTGTGCCATCTCAACGGCTTGTCGTTGATTACTAGCGAGAGATTTCTCGCATAAAACGTGCTTGCCGGCGCGTAGGGCTTGTATCGCCCACTGGTGATGGGCATGAATAGGTAGCGCGATGTACACCGCATTGATGCGTGGGTCGTTCACCAGTTCGTCATAATTCTCGGCAATAAAATCGATAGAATGCTGCGTTGCAAAGATTGCTGCGCGTCGCTTGTCACGCGCCGCAATCAGACTGACCTGAGCTCTGGGCTCCTGTTGGCAGGGCTTGATGAGCGCTTCAGGCGTTATTCTAGCTGCGCCCAGGGCGCCAAATGTGATCATGAATACCTCGATTAAAGTGCGGAGCACCAGGCTTTGTGTTCGCCGCGCCAGCTGCGGTTATACCCAACAGGTTGGCGTCGACGGATGTCCGTTGGCTACTTCGACAAGTTGCTCTTGAGTCGTTCTAGCGATATGTAGTCTTTGAAGTAAAAACATTCCGCTAAGTCTTGACAAACAAGGCTTGCATATTGTTTTGGCTTTTACTATGTTGTCGTAGCGAGGGTATATAAACCATTAAAAAAAATATAATCACCTTTTGGGGAGAGTATAGATGAGAGGATTTTTTAATAGACGCGCAACCGTCGGGGCAGTTGCACTTGCTCTAGGGGGTGTTTGGTCTCTGCCGGCCTGGGCCGAAGCGCAAATGGAGGAAGTCGTAGTCACGGGTTCCTACATTAAAGGCTCAGCAGAAGATGCGGCATTACCCATCGATGTCATTAGTCGAGAGGACTTAGAAGACCAGGGTAATCCTAGTGTGCTTGAGATGGTTCGTAACCTGAGTGTGACTTCAGGCAACATTGGTGAAACCAACCAGTTCGATACTCGTGGTGGCCAAGGCAACGAAGGGGTGACTACGGTTAACCTTCGCGGCATGGGCTCGGCACGAACACTGGTGCTTATTAACGGTCGACGACACGTCGCTACCGAATCCATTGGCGTCGATGTCAGCGCGATGCCTTCCATCGCCATCGGCAGGATTGAAGTACTGAAAGACGGTGCTGCCGCGCTTTATGGTTCTGATGCTATTGCAGGCGTAATGAACTTTATTACGCGCGATAAATTTGAAGGCCTTGAGATTCGAGGTTCGCACCAGGACATCGATGGTTCAGATGGCGACGATAGTCTAGGTATCATCTTTGGTCATAGCGGTGAAAACTTCCATTTTGCCTTGGCGGCGGAATATGAAACTCGCGATGAACTGCCGATCAAGTCTCGAGATTGGGCCTTGCGTGACTACTCAGTAAACCCAGAAAGTGGCTTCTCAGGTATCGGTAACCCTGGCACCGCGTATCCGGCTTCTGGTCCGAGTTTTCCGGGTGATTTGCTCGGTGGTGCAGTGCCTGATCCCGGCTGCGAAACTGTTGGTGGCGTATTAACGGGTACTTCTTGCCGTTTTCAGTTTACTTTCTTTGACAACTTGATCGAAGAAACTGAGACCACTAAACTTTTCGGTGAGTTCAATCTTGATGTGAATGATCGATTGTCATTTCATGCGGAAGCTCTGGTCTCTGATGTAGACTTGCCAAGCTGGAAGACCTCTCCTTCATACCCACCACAGTCTCTGTTTGGGCCTGACCGTTACATCGACCCCACCCACCCAGGCTTGGTTGATATGATCGCACAGAACCCCGGGTTCTTAGTCGCTGGCCAAGGTGCCTTTGTGATTTCACGGATGCTGGGTGTTGTTGGTCGTAACGGCGAACCTGAAGATGGTGCGCGAAGCACGAAAACCAAGCGTCTCGCCGGTGGTTTTACGGGTGAGTTCAGTAATGGCGTTGGCTTCGATCTAAGCATGAGTTGGTCTGAAAGAGATCGTAGGGTGCAGGGCAGTGACATGTATATTGAACGCATGGCATTTGGCTTGGATGGCCTCGGTGGACCAAATTGTGATGCGTCTACTGGTACGCCCGGTGTGGGTGATTGTGAGTACTACAACCCATTCTCGAATGCGCTTCAAACCTCTGCTGTCAATGGCGCTACCAATCCGCAATACAACGCGGCGGTCGCTAATTCTGACGATTTGATCAACTGGATGACAGCACAAACCGCGTCTCGTGCGATCAATGAGTTGTTGGTATTTGATGCCATCTTCAATGGTGAAACCGGCATGGCGCTTGGTGGTGGTAACATAGGCTGGGCGGCAGGCGTACAAAGCCGATCAGAAAGCTATGACTTCACCCTGGCAGATATTGCGAATCGTGCTATCAATCCTTGTCCGTTTATTGACCCAGCGTCGGTGACTTTGGGTAATGTAGATACGCTGGATTGTGGCGTTGCGGGTGCTGGTCGTCTGGCATTCCTGGCTAATGGCGATGCGGAATCCACTCGCCGCGACATCTATGGCGCCTTTGCTGAGTTTGCTTTGCCAATCACCGATACGTTAGATGCTCAGATAGCGTTCCGATACGAAGATTATGGTAGTGGTCAAGGTGGTTCTAGTTTTGACCCGAAAGCATCATTCAGCTGGGCCATTACTGATCTTGTCAAGATTCGTGGTTCTGCTTCTACAACCTTTCGTGGACCTCCAGGCAGCTTCCTGGGTGGTGTAGGCACGTCATTGCAGTATATCGCACCGGCAGCTGCCTTTAAGGCTGTGGACACAGTGGGTAATCCGAACCTGGAGTCTGAGTCAGCGACAACGTTAAACTTTGGTATCATTTTAGCTAAAGATAATTTTTACAGTTCTTTGGACTACTGGTCCTTTGACTTTGAAGATCCGTTCCAGACTGAGAGTGCTGATCAGCTGATTGCTGCATACTCGGCTAATAGCTGTGCTAACGACGCAACCGGTGCAGCAGGCGCGGGTGTGGGTACTGCGGCGTGTGATGATTTATTGGCTCGATTTACCCCAACGGGTACACCGACCGGTGGCATTCAACGCATTCGTCGTAATATCATCAATGGTGCTGACCAAAAGACTTCTGGTCTTGATTTCACCGCTCGATACAGTTTTGACGACATCGCCGGTGGCGAACTCACAGTGGGCGCAGAAGGCACCTACGTGCTTGAGTACACTTCGGACGACTTTACCTCTATCGCAGGCACCAAGCTGGCTGATGGCGGTGATTTCGTTGGTAAGCTGAACGATGGCGAACCTACTCTGCCAAAGCCTGAGCTGCAGGCTCAAGCTTTTGCGAGGTGGGGTAATATCGACCACCGTGTGAACTACGCTTTGCGTTATGTCAGCTCTTACGATGACGTTCGTCCAGCGTTGCCAACCATGGCGGTTATTGACAGTCAGATGACTCATGATTTGCACTACATCAATAACATGATTGAAAATGTGACTTTGTCTCTGTCAATCGTCAACTTTACAGACGAAGATCCACCGTTAGCCTCAACTGACTTGAGCTATGATGGATACACGCACAACCCGTTTGGTCGTATGATCAAGGTTGGCTTCGTTTACACGCCAGAGTTTGGCTTGTAAACCACTGCTTCTAAAGTAGTATGAAGAAGGGTCGCCCGAATAGGGTCGGCCCTTTTTTTTACTCAACTATTATGGAGGCAAGACAACTATGATCGGTTTTTATACATCGGTCATGACGGCAAGTAGTACCAAGAGCGGTTGGTAGCGAAGCCGTTGAATTTATAGTAGGCCAGGCTGGTTGCGCCGCTAACAGTTAATTTTTGGGGCTATACCGCACGTGGCAATGATACCGCTTACTTAAAAACCTGGGTTAAGAATCAATAGGGTTGATGCTCCAGTCTGCTGGAATCTTGCACCTAGTGCGCTTTATCAGGTCTAGGCTTTATATATCTTATTTCCGGAAAACCTCGCCTGTGAACGAGTCTATGGTCGTAAAAGACTCGACGCTGGCTCGCTTAAGTCGAGTCAGTTGTTTAACAGGTTTGCCAATGGCGATCATGGCGGCGACCGCCACATGTTCTGGCAGGTCCAGCAGTTGTTTGGCTTGGGGTTCCTGATTCGCCAAGAATGTTGTCAAAACTCCACCCAGGCCTTCATTGCGGGCGGCTGTAATAATATTCCAGGCGAAAGGATAGATTGAGGCGCCAGAGATGAGGCCTACTCGATCCAAATCTTTGTCCATGGATGACACGACGGTAAGATCGACGCAGATGACCAGCAACACAGGTGCGTGCTCGAGCTCGTCCACTAATGGGAAGTTACTGGATGTGGCGTCTATAGTCGCTTGGTCTACTTGGCTTGGTACCACAGTATTGAGCGGCGTCTCGCCGGCCATGGCCTGGGCTTTGTATTGCCTAATCGTCGGTGCCATGATTTCACGCAAGGCCTGGCGTCGAACCGTATTCTTGATCACCAGGACTTTCCAGCCTTGACGGTTACCGCCGCTGGGGGCGAAACGTGCGTTATCCAACAGTCTGTAGAGGGTTTCGTCGCTGACCAAGTCGTCGGTATATTGTCGCGCCGCGAACGTCGTGCGCATGACATCGTAGTGTTCCATAAAGCGTTCCTGGAGGTAGCTTGTTAAAAATGTATTACTAAAGTCTCACCATAAACGCTGGCGCTTGTTCAGCCTAGTCAAGGGGGAAATATTTTTGAACTCAACCAATTATCTTCGGGCCAAAAGGGCTGGCAATGAGCTAAATCGTTGGATTAGGGGCGGAGCCACCCATCCTGTTTCGGATCGCCAGTATTTTTTCAGTCAAACATGTCAGCCAATCGTGCCGAGCAATTGGCTTGGTATGCTTGTAAGATAGCACGTCTGGCCTGAGCCGATGGGTTTTAACCCCATGACTGTTCGGGAAAACGTCACAGGCGAGTCTGAGTGCTCCCGCAACCCAATCAGGTACTTAGCATGTTGAAGAAAGGCGATATTGCGCCAGACTTTTCCTTAAAAGACGAATCCGGCAAGACCGTCACCCTTGATGGTTTGCTGGCTGGCGGCTCGGTGATTGTGTATTTTTATCCTGCTGACTTCACCATGGTCTGTACGGCCGAAGCCTGTAGTATTCGAGATATGCATGAGGAGATACTGAGCGCTGACCTGCAGGTGGTGGGTATCAGTCCACAGTCTGAGCAGAGTCACGAAAAATTCAAGCAGGCGAACAAGTTACCATTTCCGTTGTTATTTGATGAGGGGCGTCGAGCGATTCGCGCCTTTGGTGTCGAGGGTCCTTTCGGGATTGGGGTTCGCCGGGCGACCTTCTTAATTGGTCAGGACAAAATTGTACAGGACCTGGTCGTTGCTGATTTGTTCGTCGGCACCCATGTGAAATTTATTCAACAGTTGGTTGACCAGGCCGGTGCTGGCTGATGTCAGGGCCGGGTTTCCTGCTCGCCGTCGGGGACACATCAGGGCTAAGACCTGAACTGCTGGTGCAGGTATCCATGGGGAGGGCGTAGACTGTTCAGGAATTTCTGATA
>DGOD01000360.1 GCA_002389265.1 Gammaproteobacteria bacterium UBA4475 | reverse complement strand
ATATGGTGTTCAAGGGTTCTCAGGTTAATCGTGGTCATGGCTTGGGTGTTGTTGTGGCCGTGGGTATGACGACCCAGCTTGGTCGCATCGCTAGCCTGTTGCAGTCTACCGGCGAAACCCGTACGCCATTACAGAGGCGTCTGGCATTATTCGGCCAACGTCTGGCCTGGCTGGTACTGCTGTTATGTTTGATAATTTTTGGCTTTGGCATCTTCCGTGGTGAGCCGCTGACATTGATGTTCATGGTGGCGATCAGTCTAGGTGTAGCGGCGATTCCCGAAGCGCTACCAGCGGTTGTGAGTATCGCGCTGGCGCTCGGGGCTCGAAAGATGAGTCGCGAGGAAGCGTTGATTCGTCACCTGCCAGCCGTTGAAACACTCGGCTCCGTAACCTTTATCTGTAGTGATAAGACGGGCACCCTGACACTCAATAAAATGCGTCTGGATACGCTCTATATTGACGGCCAGCGACGCAGTGAAGTGCCGACAGACGAGGCGGATTTATCCCGCTGGCTGCGTGAGGCTTTGGTCTTGAATAACAGCCTATCTCTGTTTGACGCTGTGCTGCAGGGCGACGCGACGGAAGTCGCTTTGTGCGAGGCGGGACAGAGCGCAGGCTTGCTCAAGTCTACCGCCATGACAACAATGCCGCTGGTTGTTGAGTTTAGCTTCGATACAGAGCGTAAGCGGATGACGACGGTCCATCAACATGGTGAGGGCTGGGTTGTTTATGCTAAAGGTGCGCCGGAGGCTGTGCTGCCTTTATGTCGGCAGACATTAACCCATGCGGGCTTAGAGCCGGTGAATAGTGACGAGCTATTGCGTCAGGCAGAGCAGATTGCCGCAGCGGGCTATCGAGTCTTGGCTGTGGCGATGAAGCAGGTTGATGTCGTGCCGGCAGATATTACCGCCGCGACCATGGAGTCTGAACTGTGTTTTATGGCATTGGTGGGGTTGATAGACCCACCCAGGGATGAGGCAGCGCAGGCGGTTGCCGAATGCATTGACGCTGGGATAACTCCTGTGCTGATTACCGGCGATCATCCAGCCACGGCACTGGCGATCGCCCGGCGTTTAAATATCTGCGCCGAGGCCGATGTGGCGGTCACGGGTGACGCCTTGCGTGGTTGGTCTAACGAGCAGCTTCAGGCGCGGGTCCGAGATTTGAAAGTGTATGCTCGAGTCTCACCGCAGCAAAAAATTAGGATCGTTGAGGCGTTACAGGCTGTCGGCGAATTTTGTGCCATGACCGGCGATGGGGTTAATGATGCGCCGGCGTTGAAGCGTGCTGACATAGGCATAGCCATGGGCAAAAAAGGCACTGACGTAGCTCGAGAGGCAGCGGACATTGTCCTGCTGGATGACAATTTCGCCACCATCGTCAGCGCAGTTCGAGAAGGACGGCGAATATATGACAATATTCGAAAGTTTATCAAGTATACGATGACCAGTAATTCGGGTGAAATATGGACCATGTTTTTAGCGCCTCTACTGGGCATGCCACTGCCGTTATTACCAATTCATATCCTCTGGATAAATCTGGTGACCGACGGTTTGCCCGGGCTGGCGCTGGCGCTGGAACCCCTGGACCCAGGGGTGATGAAACGGCCACCGCGACCGCCACAGGAGAGTATTTTTGCTGGGGGCATGTGGCAACACATTATTTGGGTTGGTTTGCTGATTGGCGGGGTTTCTCTTTATGGCCAGGCTTGGGCGCTGGATCATGGCTCGGTGGATGGGCAGACGATGGTGTTCACGGTGTTGACCTTCGCCCAACTGGCCCATGTGTTGGCGATTCGTTCGGAGCAAAAATCCCTATGGCGCCTTGGTCTGCTAAGCAATCGTCCCTTGCTGATCGTGGTCATGGGTACTGTTGGGCTACAACTGGCGTTGATTTATACCCCCTGGCTAAATCAGTTGTTCAATCTGCAGCCATTGAGCGCGCTTGACTTGGCCCTGAGTGTCGCGCTGGCGAGTTTGGTCTTTATGGCCGTTGAGTTAGAGAAATGGGTTCGAGGCCGCAGCAGTGCTGCTAGACCGAACCCCACATGAATCACTTAAATCTGGCTATGAGCGCAATAGACGACCGGGTCTGGCGCCCGTGTCTTGATCATAGCTGCGAGTTTGAACGCCGTTCACCAGGGTTGCAATATAGCCAGATGCGCCTTGCAGGAATCGGGCGCCACCGGCGGGTAAGTCATAGTGGAGCTCCATTTTGCCCAGTTTCAGGTTGTCAAAGTCAATGACGTTGATGTCGGCGCGCTTGCCAATTTCGAGGCTGCCGCGGTCATGAAAACCAAATAATTGGGCGTTTTTCAGCGTTTGGCGATGGATCAAGTGAGGTAGCGGTAAGGTGGCCCCCCGTGTCCTATCGCGGCCCCAATAGGTGAGCTGATAGGTCGGTGCTACCGCGTCGAAGATCAAGCTGACATGGGCGCCGGCATCACTTAAGCCGGTGACGGTGGTTTCATCCATGAGCATGTCATGAACCGCGTCGAGGTTATGGTCGCTATAGTTGGTAAAGAACATCACCGCAGTCTGGCAACCATCTGCCGCCACGAGATAATCGTAGAAGAACTCCCAACTGTTTTGTTGTTTCGTTGCGGCGAGCGCTGCAAAAGACTGTGTCTGAGTTGGCTCGTAGTCCATGGCTTGGTCAAGCACGTAGGTTTGGTCAAAGTTCAGTTCGACCTGGGCAATGCCATTCTCCATGGTGCCGGGGAACTCGTGCGGAACACTGGTCTCGGTGAGTAGCGCCGCCTTGACCTCCGGTGTGCGCATGGCGGCCAGCAATTCTTCAAAGGGAAGGTGCTTAAGCTGCAGATAAGTCGGCTTGCGCATGAAGCTGTGATAAGTCTTCAAGCCCAGGACGATGCCAGTGGGCCGACTGCCAACTTGCGGGTAGACCTTGCCAGCGGAGTCACCTGCCTTAATATTGCCGGCTTTAATCGTATCAATGACTTCGCGCCATTTATGCGTCCACTCATCAACCTGAAACAGCGTAAAGGTCGTGGGTCTGCCGCTGACTTCACTCACTTGCTGAATCAGTGCGACTTCTGCATCCAGGCTGTTGGGTTCGCCGCCGTTGGCGGCACCGCTGCCCAATGTACTGGAAGGAATAATTTGAAAGACGCCTTTGCCGGCGCGTTTCAGCGCCCCGGCGGCAATGGCGATAATTTCGGCGGCATTGGCAAATGTGCCGGGCACGGGTTCGCCACGGGTAGATTGATGGCCCAAGATGCGAGAGGTAGAAAAGCCTACAGCGCCAGCGTTCAAGGCCTCGGTAATCAATTGTTGCATCTGCGCCATATCTTGTTCCGTGGCGGCTTCGTTGTCCCTGCCACGGGCGCCCATCACATAATTCCTAACAGCGCCGTGGGCAATCAAAGAGCTGATGTCCAGCGCGTATTCGCGGCCCGCGAGAAAATCGAGATACTCTGGATAGGTTTCCCAAGCACCCCAGGGCATGCCTTCGTAGAGTGCGGTGCCGGGGATGTCCTCGACACCTTCCATGAGTTCAATTAGGTCCCTGTGACCACTGGGTGCGACGGGAGCAAAGCCCACACCACAGTTGCCCATGACGATGGTTGACACACCATGGCAGGCCGAGGGGTTCATTTCCGAGTCCCAGGTGACCTGGCCATCATAGTGGGTGTGGATATCGACCCAGCCGGGTGTGACGATGGCGCCAGCGGCGTCCAGGGTCTGTTTCGCGTCAACATCGAGTGTGCCGATGGCGGTGATCAGGCCGTCTTTGATGCTGATGTCGGCCTGGTAGGCGGGAGCGCCAGTGCCATCAATGATAGTTCCTGACTTAATAAGATAATCTTGCATAGAACCTGCCTGTCATTGATTCGGCTAGTAAGATATCAGAGATTGGATATCTGAGGCCAGTGCTATTGGTTTAAAAGGCAGGTCTAATTGGTCGTTCTTGGCGTGCCGTTATTCAGGGAATAAAACCCTGTGATCGGTTACTTAAAGTCACGAGACTGCAGCGCAAAATGTTCGAGGTGATGGCTCAAGTCTTCAACATGACCGGCGATGACGTGAATGATCGCCCCCTGGCGTTCCAGGATACCCTTCACCTTAAGCAGTCGGCCCTGGATAATAGCGGTGCGGTATTGTTCTAATATACGGGTCCAAATCACGATATTGATATTGTCGCATTCGTCTTCCAGGGTCAGGAACAATACCCCCGCAGCCGAAGAAGGTCGTTGTCGACCTGTGACAATGCCGGCCACCTGGACAAATTGACCATGTTCTAGCCTGGTTAATTCAGTACCCGATTTACATTGACTGAAGGGCTTGCCGGACTCACGCAACATGGCCATTGGGTGCCGGCCAAGGGTCAAGCCCAAGCTTTGATAATCGGCCCTCAGATCGTCTGTCTCTGCCGGTGGCGCCAGGTAAACGCCGCTGCTCTCGGCGACCATGGATGGCGCATCAGTGGCATCAAGTTCGGTATCGGGTAATATGCCTCGGGCCTGCCAATGCGTCTGGTAGCGGTGTCCTGCCAGGCTCTTGAAGGCACCGCCTTCCGTGAGTCGGCCAAGGTCGCTTCGGTCCAGACGGGCACGCCTGGCGATATCATCAAGATCCTTGATTTTCTGCTGCTTGCGAGCATGCAGAATGCGAAAAATAGTCTCGGTTTTGAGTCCCTTAATACGTTGTAGTCCTAGGCGTACGGCCGGTTGGCGAGGCGCAAATGTTGCTTCAGGCTGGGGTAGCTCAAGGGTGGATTCCCAATCACTGTAGAGGATATCAACAGGGCGTATTTCAATATTGTGGCGCCGTGCGTCTTGTACCAGCTGCGATGGCGAATAGAATCCCATGGGTTGGCTGTTGAGCAGGCCGCAGTAGAACGCCGCAGGCTCATGACACTTCAACCAGGCTGAAAAATACACCAGCAATGCGAAGCTGGCAGCATGGGATTCAGGAAAACCATAGTCACCAAAACCCTTGATCTGCTCGAAGATACGTTCGGCGAAATCTTGATCATGGCCTCGTGCAAGCATGCCGTTGACGAGTTTTTGCTGGAACACCTCGAGCCCGCCTTTACGTTTCCAGGCGGCCATGGCGCGCCGTAGCTGGTCGGCTTCCCCCGGTGAAAAACCTGCCGCGACCACCGCCAGTTTAATCACCTGCTCCTGGAAAATAGGCACCCCGAGGGTTCGCCCTAATACCGACTTAACTGCTTCGTTAGCATAAATAACCGCCTCTTCACCATTGCGTCGTTTCAAATAAGGGTGAACCATATTGCCCTGGATAGGGCCGGGTCTGACAATGGCAACCTCAATCACCAGGTCATAAAAGCAGGCGGGCTTCAAGCGCGGTAACATGGACATTTGAGCCCGTGATTCCACCTGAAAAACTCCCAGACTGTCGGCCCGCTGTAACATCTGGTAGGTCAGTGGGTCCTCTGCGGGAATGCTCGCCAGGTCAAGGCGGGTATGCCGATATTGATTAATTAAATTCAGGGTTTTGCGAATTGCAGTCAGCATACCCAAGGCCAGGATATCGACTTTCAGTAGGCCCAGAGCTTCCAGGTCATACTTGTCCCATTGAATGATTGTCCTATCAGGCATCGCTGCATTTTCAATAGGTACCAATTGTGACAAGGGCCCGCTGGAGATAATGAAACCGCCTACATGCTGAGACAGATGGCGTGGTGTGCCGAGTATTTGCTGGATCAGGTCAATAAATTGACCAATGATCGGGCTCCGTGGGTTAATGCCGGCGGCCTCGAACCGGGCCAGTAACTCATCCCTTTTATCCCACCAAGATAGGGAGCTGGCCAGATGTTCAACGAGGGTCAGATCCATGCCGAGGGCTTTGCCGACATCTCTGACAGCGCTTTTGGGTCGATAGGTGACCACACTGGCTGCCAGGGCGGCGCGATGGCGGCCATATTTTTTATAAATATATTGAATCACTTCTTCGCGGCGTTCGTGCTCAAAGTCGACATCAATGTCTGGCGGCTCATCACGTTCTTTGGAGATAAACCGTTCAAACAGCAAGTCAGACTTGGCGGGGTCAACTTCGGTTATTTCGAGACAATAGCAGACGGCGCTATTGGCCGCAGAGCCGCGGCCCTGACACAGAATCTGGGCGTCGCGGGCAAATTGCACGATGTCGAATACGGTCAGAAAATAATACTCGTATTGTAGATCCTGAATCAGTCGCAATTCTTTTTCGATGGTTGCCCGGACCTTGGGTTTAACCCCCTGTGGCCAGCGCTTGCTGGCGCCTGCCTCAACCAGTTGGCGCAGATACTGTGGCGGCGTCAGGTTGGGTGGCACCAATTCCTGGGGATACTCATAGCGCAACTCATCCAGAGAGAAATCGCACAGGTCGCTAATACGGACAGTCTCTGCCAGCAGTGCTGGTGGATACAGGCTGGCCAGCAAGGGTAAAGAGCGCAGGTGTCGCTCACCATGGGCAAACAATAACTTTCCAGCCAGCCGTAAAGGTTGGCCGATGCGAATAGCAGAGACAATATCCTGTAAGGCCTTACGATCTGGGTGATGCATATGGACATCGCCGCAGGCTACCAGCGGCAGTTCAAAGGCCTTGGAGAGTCCAAAAGCCTGCTGATAGGCCGTCATGTCCTGGCCATCGGGAAAAATTTCAACGCCGAGCCAAAGCCGTTTACTGAAATGCTGTGCAAGCCATTGGCCTGTCGTATGAGTGTGATTTTGGTCAGGCTGAATGGGGTTGCCATGCCGATTGCGCCGAGTATTGGGTAGCCAGATAGCTAGACATTGGCTCAGGCCAAACGCCATATCCTTGAGGTCTAATTGATAATCGCCTTTACTGGCCCTTCTACGACCCAGGGTGATCAAGTTACAGATTTGACCGTAGCCGGCACGATTGGGTGCTAGAAGAATCAGGTGAGTGTCATCGGTTAAGTAGAACTGGCTACCGATAAGGAGTTTCAGGCCGCACTCTCGAGCAGCGACATGGGCTTTGACGACGCCAGCCATAGAGCAATCATCGGTGATCGCCAACGCTTGATAACCCAAGTCAGCGGCTTGTTTGACGAGCTCCTCCGGTGATGAGGCGCCACGCAAAAAGGAGTAATGACTGATGCAGTGTAGTTCAGCATAGGGGCTTTTTTTGGGGTCGCGAAACCGGCCTGAAAGAGAGGGTGGGCCCGATAATGACATGATTTTTGGTTGAGTCCTGGTGGCTTGCTGGCAAATAGTACTGTAAATATATACAGCTTTATTTGTCTGGGCAATAGCCGAGGTCAGATCAAGCTGTTTTGGTGGCTGTCCGGTCAGGTTGCTGTTTGCTGAATAGATAGTGACCGACAAACCATTCGTGACCCTGGTTATAGGCGAACAGGGTCTCGCTGGCCATAAAGAACATTCGCCAGCGGTTGAATTGAATGATCGGTGGGCGGGGATCAGGGGAGTGAACAAAGATCTCAAGAATTTGCGGTTTGAACTGATCACAGTAAACGAGCCAGGCAGCGCAAGTTTGCGCGTAGTGTGTGCCGTTGACAGGCCAGCGGTCTTCCAGGCTTAAATGGGCCTGGAACTGTAACGGTAAATCCCAGGATGGCATCATCCCGCCACTGAAAAAATTAGCTGCTAACCAGTCGGATTCAGATTCGCTCTCAAAGAAGTAGGGGAAAGCCTGATGGCAAAAAATTTGGAAGAATAACTTGCCCTCGGGCTCGAGCCAGCCAGCAATACGTTCAAACAGTAAGTCATGATTACGCATATGTTCAAACATTTCGATAGAGACGACGCGATCAAATCTTTGTTCAGTATCAAAGTCGTTCATATCGCTACAAATAACCTCAATGTTCGCCAGGTCGCGCTTTTCGGCGGCACTATCAATATAAGCTTTTTGAGATTCTGAATTTCCTAGCGCGACGATCTTACTGTCGGGATATTGTTCGGCCATCCAGAGTGTTAACGCACCCCAGCCACAACCCAGTTCCAGTATGGTATTTGCACCATCAAGTTGAGCCCGCTCACAGGTGAGTTTCAACATGGCTGCTTCAGCTGCGCTGAGGTCAGTGGTGGGGGCGTCGAATAGTGCGCTGCTGTATTTTTTGTGTTCGCCCAATACTAAGTCAAAAAAATCGGTGGCAACATTGTAATGTTGTTGGTTGGCCTCAAGTGTGTTGATGGCCAAAGGGCTATCTTTCATCTGCGCCAACATGCTTTTTAAAGCCGGCATCTTTCGATACTGCTTGCGGGTTTGGCGGCGTCTTTGCTGGACAAGCATGCGGATGCCCGCTCGAGTCAGCAGGTCGGGCATATACCCTTGCTCCGCAAGATTGATCAAAGAAGTTAGCATTTTTCCTAAGAGCTTCCGTATCGAATGTCTGGCAAATCGGCTGCTGCTATTCTACCTATCGTGACAGGCAAAAACCCGAGTCGTCGCCGCAATACTGTTAAGCCGATATCATAATTCAATAGGCTTGCTACCGATACCTAGGCGTGTCAATGTTTGTCCGTTGGCATAGCTTTGGCGGCTGCGTGTAGGGCCTGATGTGGCTGCGTGTTGTCATTAAGTCGGTGGTCTTGAGCGAGTTGCCGGGTGATGAAGATGAATGGTCTGTTGATTCAGCGTGCTTATAACGCAGATCGATCAAAAGGAGCGCGATAATGACAAATAAACCTGTAAAGACAACGGCCGATTTCCCTCCAGAAGTTCTGTCGGCTTTCGATCAATACGTACATGGTGTTATTGACCGGCGCCAGTTTTTACGTCGTGCCAGTATAGTTACTGCCAGTGTCGCAAGTGCTGCCGCGATGTTGGATGCGTTAAACCCGCAATATGCGGGGGCCGCAGAGATAGACCCGCAAGACGCGAATATTGAGATTGAAAATTTGGCATACCCGTCGCCGAACGATTGGCAAGGTTACCTGGTGAAACCCGTTGGAGTGAAGGGGCCGTTGCCGGCGGTGCTGGTTATTCACGAGAATCGGGGGCGCAACCCTTACATTGAAGATGTGGCTCGACGACTGGCCAACGCCGGTTTTATGGCTTTTGCGCCTGATGCGCTGACACCTTTTGGCGGCTGGCCAGGCAATGATGATGAGGGTCGAGCGTTGCAACGAAAATTAGACCCCGCTTTGATGCTGGAAAATTGGGTTGCCGCTTATCAGTATTTACAAGGCCGAGATGACTGTGATGGCCAAGTGGGCGCAGTAGGATTCTGCTATGGTGGTGGGGTCGTGAATGCGTTAGCTACCCAGTTACCGATGTTGAGTGCAGGGGTGGCCTATTATGGCAGGCCCGCCGATTTGAGCCGAGTCAATGCTATCAAATCACCGCTACAGCTACATAACGGCGAACGCGACGAGCGCTTGATGGCCGTAATCCCGGCCTATGAGGCCGCCCTTCAAGTCGCTGGTATTGAGTTCGAGTCTTATGTCTATGCTGATGCGCACCACGGTTTTCATAATAATACGACGCCACGTTATAACGATGCAGCGGCTGACCTTGCCTGGGCACGTACCCTGACGTTTTTTAGAACCCATCTGGCCGCCAGCGCCAAACATTCGAGGGCTGACCAGATAGATGAAAAAACCGTGCTTTAGCGAATAATGTTGTCTGCTAACAG
>DGOD01000223.1 GCA_002389265.1 Gammaproteobacteria bacterium UBA4475 | reverse complement strand
ATGTCGATATTCGCTGGCAGCAGGCGGCGGATCAGCAGGTCGAGATTGACTATAAGATCATTAATATCGATGACTGAACGTTCAGCCTCTTGGGGTCGGCTGTATGTGAGTAATTTATGGGTCATGTCGGCGGCAAGGCGGCCGGCATTCTGAATTTGGATGAGATAGCCGTGGCGCTCAGCAGTCCTGAGCGTTGGCTCTAGGCACAATTCGGAATAGCCGTTTATGGCAACTAACAAGTTGTTAAAGTCGTGGGCTATGCCGCTAGCTAGGTGACCTACTGCTTCCATCTTTTGGGCTGCGAGCAGTTGGTATTGCAATGCTTGCTGTTCATTCTGTGTTTGTATATGCCTAGAATTATCGCGAATGATTACAGTGCTTTGGTGTTGGCCCTGTAGGTACTGACGATTGACGAAAACTTCAACTGGAATTGTCTGGCCATTCTTGTGTTGCCCGCTGAATGCCTGGCGAGGCTTTTTGTCACTTTTCTGCTGCATGCGGGTGCCTGCAGTTCCACTAATGTGGTCAGCGTCGCTGGATTGCTCGTTAAGTACGCTCGAAGTATCGGTGCGGCTAGTCAAGGCAGGTAGTAAGTCGGCTAGGCTTCGACCATGCAATTCTTGCGGGCTAAAACCGAATATAGCGTTGGTAGCCTTATTAGATGCAGTAATTTCGTTTTTGTGATTGACCAGCAATATAGCTTCGGACGAGTGTTGAAACAGCGTTGCGTAGTTAGCCGCGGCTTCCTGAATTTCAGATTGAAGGTCGTGAACTGCGCTCAGGGATCGCGCGACGATAACAATGGCATGCGAATTGCCGCCGTTCTCGAGTTGCGATTGGAATTCGATCTCTGCTGGCAGCCAATAGCCGTCGCTATGTTTGAGTTCCGTTGTTATGGTGCTGGTTGCATTGTTCGGGGCGCTAAGTTTGTTGAGGCTCGATTGGAGGTGCTTAGCGGCATCAGGGGCAAATAGTCGTTCGATGGTAAGTGCTCGGAATTGTCTTCGTGAATATCCAAGCCATTGTTGGATAGAGGGTGTTACGTAGGTTGTCTGGCGTTGGCTGTTCACGATCCAGAGACTTTCTGTCAAATGACTTGTGACCGTATCGTATCGATATTGCAAGTCTCTCATTTTCTTTTGAGAGCTGGCGGTCTGATGTGCAATGCGGTTGTGTTCTTCGCTCTGGGCAAAGGTTTGATCAAACTGCTTCATCACTAATGCTGTCTGCTCGCGCCTGTTAGTTGCTGAGGGGATCAGTCTTCGGGCCGCGTGCCGAGCCAGATCCAGCAGCGGAACATGAATATCAAAAGTGGCTCGTTGTGCTGTTTGGTGCCAAGTCACATGTTTCAGATTCTTGGTGTTGCTGTTAAGCAAGCCAGCCATTTGACCGCGCAGCAGATGATATAGCGCTATGGATGGCTGGTAGCCGTGCTGCATGTGCAGCTTTACTCGGAAGTAGGTTGCACTGATTTGTTGCAGTGCCAGTCGGCAGGGCAGCATTTTTTCGACGGTACCAGCGGCACCGAAAGCGAAGCAATAAGCCTCTCGCGTGCCTGGCAAGGTGTGGCTGATCAGCTGGCAGGTTCGGAAGTGATGGTTGCTCCACGAATGCATTCCTGCGGCGGCGATCTGGTCACCATCAAGGGCGCTGGTTAATATTCTGTCGATCAATAGAAACTTATCCCAATCAAAAAGTATCTCGGCGTTGGAAAGACGAGCGCAAGCATCTTCACAAATAGCTAAGGTTGTTTGATTCTTAAGATGTTGACGGCACAGCGTCATGAGGCAGCCTAAATAATGGCAGCTGATGTCTAGCTTATCGTCGATCAATGTGTGGTAGTGGGCGTTCTCTTCCATGAGATTACCAATCAGCGCCATATAGCGAGTTAGAATAATCTCTGCATCGAGGCTGCCGGTCAAGAAGTCTGTGAGGGAAACCGGTGGGTTATGGGCGTTTTGTCGATTGGTCGATCAAAATTTGTGCACGTCGGCAGAGTTCTGGATAATTTTCGAGATCCTTCGCACCTTGAGGTGTGAGGCTATAGACCCCTCGGCTAACGCGTTCGAACCAATGATAATGGTTGGCGCTGAGAATGCTTGAGGTTTTTTCGCCGGTGCCCTGCTGACGTAATTCTCGAGTTGAAGAGGCTCCGTTGTGTTGTAGGCAGCAAGCAATCAGAACGGCGTTTTCCCGATAGGCGGTAATGAGTTTTTGTTGATGAATACCGCCGGTGTTGTAGCTGCCTGATCGGCCCTCTATTTCGCGAACGATCGCTGTTTGTTGTTTGGATTTTCGTGGTGTCACATCTTCAACTACTTCGATTTCGTGCTCTGGCAGGGTGATCGCTGAGCTGCCTGAAGGGTCGAATTCCTTTTTAACGCTGACGCCGAGGGGACCGAAGTTTACGACCAGCAAGCCGAGCTGCAACTTTCGTAGAACACGAGTGGTACCTCGCCATTGTCGACTTCGACGATTGGCGATTTCAGGAACAGCAACATAGACAGCACTGGTGATGGCCTGGCGATCGGTGGCTTGGATCAGCAACGTTAAATTAATGCTGGTTTTGAGTTCAATCACAACAATCTGTTGGCCTCTTTGAGCCACGATATCACAATGCCGCACTTCGGCCTGGACGACATAACCGTGGTCCTGAAGGTAGTCTTTCACGGGCTGGTATAAGTCGATTTCGAGCATGAGATTCAATTTTCAACGTTGAGTCAGAGCAAAATGGGTGCGTAGTAGTTTGTACTCAATCTATTGAGTTTCAGTATTCGGCAGGCGCGCCAGCAGTTTCGGATACAGGCCGCCAAAACTACTATTGCTCATAATAAGTATATGCCAGACCCCTGGCGTCTGGATAATGGCTAATGCCTGCTCGACAATATCGTCAATGGAATCGGTGATAAGAACGCCTGGACCGGCGAGCTTGTCGGCCATATCCCAGCGAGCGTTAGTGGGTCGATACCAGATGACCTGTTCTGCCTTGCTCACGGCCGCCTTTAGCGTGTCTTCGTGTGTGCCATTGCGCATGGTATGGGAGCCAGGTTCGATGATGGCCAGGATGTTTTCCTGGTCGACCTTGTTGCGCAGGCCCTCGAGCGTCGACGCGATCGCCGTTGGGTGGTGAGCAAAATCCTCAAAAACATTGAGTGTAGCTGAGCTGTAAATAAGCTCCATGCGACGTTTAACACCCTTGAATTCGTTGAGCGCATCGCAGGCAATGGCAGGGGTGACGCCAATGTGGCGGGCGGCTCCGATAGCCGCCAGCGCGTTGGCCATATTATGCTTGCCGGTCATGGACCAATCGACGATGCCTTGCAGGTTGCCGCCGACGCTCACCTGGAAGCGGCTGGCATCATTGCTGAGTAAGTGGCCTGTGATATCTGCGGGGCTCTGCCTGTCGTCACCAAAACTGATGCGTGGCGTCCAGCACCCGCGCTCGAAAACAGCCTTGAGATTGTCATCCTGTGCCGGGTGGATAACGAGACCTGTGCCAGGAATCGTACGCAATAAGAGATGGAACTGGTTTTGGATTGCATCTAGATCGGGAAATATATCGGCGTGATCGAATTCAAGGTTGTTCAGAATGGCTGTCCTGGGACGATAGTGCAGGAATTTCGAGCGTCGGTCGAAGTAGCTGGTGTCGTATTCGTCTGCTTCGATGACAAAAAATGGCGAGTCGCCCAGACGCGCCGATTCACCGAAATTAAGCGGTACGCCACCCACCAGGAACCCCGGAGACAGGCCAGCATATTCTAAAATCCAAGCCACCATACTGGTGGTCGTCGTCTTGCCATGAGTACCAGCGACGGCAATAACCCATCGATCGGGCAGCAAATATTTGCCGAGCCATTCTGCGCCGGAGGTGTAGGGAAGCCCGGCATCCAATACATGCTCGACGGCAGGATTACCCCGAGGAAGATTAGCGTTCCCGATCATCACCAGGTCGACATCGGCAGGTATGTTGGCTTTGCTGAAACCATTCTTGATTTGTATGCCCGCTTGTTGGAGCTGGTCGCTCATGGGCGGATAAATATTTTCATCACAACCGCTGACCTGGTGTCCCAATTGTTTAGCCAGCAATGCAATGCTGCCCATCAGTGTGCCGCAGATACCAAGTATATGAACGTGCAAAGAGGTCTCCTTTCAGGTCAGCGTTTGGGTTGGAAACAACATCTGCGAGGCGGCAATGGTTAACACCTCGAGTGTGAAGGCGAGTGCAATGCCCTGGAAAACGCTGATTTCCATCGATCGATGGAAAATAAAGCCGACGATCGCTAATGACCAGAAGAAGATGACCCAGAATGCAGATTTCGCGAACAGGCCTAGGAGTTCGGCGTCGCTATTCACCAACAGAAGATTAACCATCAAGAGGAAGACCAAAATAATGGTGTTCGTGGCAAACAGAGAGATCAAGGTCGGAATTGCTCGGCCTGCGGTTTTCTTTAGCCAGAGAATGCCGTAGACAAGGGATCCCTCAATGAGGACCTCCACAGCAAGGCTGCCACACAGGTCGCCGAAGCTAAGACTTGGACGAATCAGGTTGACGGATATAAAAGCGACGACCAGATAGCCGGCGAGTGCGGTAAGCAGAATCGGCAGGCTGGACGGTACCTTGTCGGGCCCGACACGTAGCAGGCACATCTGCCAAAAATAGAGCGTGATTTGTAACATGGTGGGATTATCACTGATAACTG
>DGOD01000314.1 GCA_002389265.1 Gammaproteobacteria bacterium UBA4475 | reverse complement strand
TGCAGGCGGGTATGTCGCCAATTTCTCTCGTTCAGTTGACAGCAACAGTGAGGAAATCTACTCTCGACAGGTCCTTTATTCTTCCTATACTTTATATTCCTTGTTTTGGTTAATATGAAAGCCGCTTTAGGGGGCACGTCAGCCGGGCATAGTTAATCGCCGAAATCTGGCTGGCCATACAATTTCTCGCTCTGCTACTATATTTACGAGCTGGAATTAATAAATGAAGTTTTGGCTCTCAAAAAAACACCAAACGCAGCGCAATGACGCGGTTGCCGCAGCAATGGTAGCAATAAAGAGTTCCACCCGATGCCATGTTCGGTGAGACCTAAGGGAGCCCGAAAAATGATGCTGAGCCTAACGTGCGCACAACCAAGTAAGTGCGCGCTCTGGATATCTCTTGCCTTTGCTGCCTTATTAACCGCTTGCGATAACGTCGAAGACCGTCAAATAAACAGCGTTGACGACGTCGCAACAGCACGTATTGGTGTTACTTCGGGGTCAACTACGGCGCAACTGGCGTATGAGCGATTCCCCAACGCCACGATCAGTGAATTCGCTGATTATGCAGACATCATCGGCGCGTTGAAGGCGAATCATATCGACGCGACAGTTACCGTCACGGCAAATGCCAATCTGATTGTCCAAAAGAATCGGGATTTAAAAGTCATCGAGACCACATTGCGTGAAGAGCCGACCTGCGCCGCTGTGGCAAAGGGAAACACAAAGCTCTTAAATCAACTAAACGCCATCATCGACGACATCCGCGCGGATGGAACGCTGGCAGACATGAGCCGACGCTGGTTTAAAAAAGAACCCGGACCTTATGAGCACCACGACTATCGAGTGCCCGCCGAGGGTGATGTTCTGAAAGTGGGTGTTAGTGCGACGCGCGAGCCGATGTCTTTTGTCGACGCAGAGGGGCGCGTTACGGGACATGATGGCGAGCTCGCCCGTCTATTTGCAGAGCGACTCAACCGGCCAATCGAGTTTGTAAACTCGCGCTGGGACGCCCTGATCCCCGCACTCGAATCAGGGAAGGTCGACATTATTGTCACTGGCATGAGCTATACCGACGAACGCGCGAAGCGTATCGACTTTACCGACACCTACTACACAAACCGCCTCGTGTTGCTTGTTCGCAACGGAACAGCAATAAATTCCACGTCAGGCAAGCAACTGAGTGAAACAGATCAGCTCGCTAACGAATCCATTGCGATTTTGCAGGGCTCGGCCTTTGATGTGTTCGCGCAAGAAGTCTATCCAGATGCGGACCTGCAATTTTACAACACCATCGCTGACATGCTAGCAGCGGTAGAGAAGGGCAAGGCAACGGCGGGGTTCTCGGATGTTGATTTACTGCACCAGGCGCTAAAGACAAATCCGCAGCTCGCTATTTTGGGCGATCCCATATTCACCTCTCAGGTGGCAGCCGCATTCAACAAAGAAAATCAGCGGCACCGGGACTTGTTTAATGAGTTTTTAGCTTCGCTACGTGCTGATGGCACTCTCGCCGACATGGAACAGCGCTGGTTCATCGATGGAAGTTTCGAGATGCCGGACTTCGAGTTCGACCCCAATGCGCCTACATTTACTATCGGCAACGCGATTATAGGCCTCCCTCAAGTCGCGCAGATCGAGGGTGAGATCGCCGGTTTCGATGTGGAGCTAGCACTTCGCTTCGGGCAGTACACTGGACAGAACATCCGGTTTGTCACCGTTGACTGGGCGGCGCTAATCCCTGCGCTAGTTGGGGGTAAAGTCGACAGTATTGTGTCTTCCATGTTTGTAACACCTGAGCGGCGCGAGCGGGTGAACTTCTCTGATTCCTACCATACGGTTGATAGTTATGCGTTTGTCCTGAAAAAGAATCTAGCCGGCGCTGCCAGTAGCGTTGCCAATGAGCCGACGACTGGATTCTGGGAATCTAGTAAGCAAAGTTTTTATGACAACATTATTCGTGAAGACCGCTATTTACTGTTGTGGGACGGGCTCATCGTCACCATCATTATTTCTCTACTCTCGGCGTTCTTCGGCACGCTGTTAGGCGGATTAATTTGCATGATGCGCGTGTCACAAAACGGTTTTTTGCAAATGCCTGCGAGGATTTACATCGAGGTAATGCGGGGCACGCCTGTGCTGGTACTTTTGATGCTGATTTTCTACGTCCTGTTTGCGTCAATAGATATTGATCCTGTATTGGTCGCCGTGTTTGCCTTCGGGCTCCACTTTGCTGCATACATCGCCGAAATTTTCCGTGCTGGAGTGAAGAGTATTGATGATGGGCAGACCGAGGCTGGTATCGCAATGGGGTTCAGCAGAGTACAAACCTTCATTTACATCATTATGCCGCAAACGGTGCAGAGAATAATGCCGGTTTACAAAGGCGAATTTATTTCACTGGTGAAGATGACGTCGATCGTCGGATATGTGGCGGTTCAAGACCTCACAAAGGCCTCCGATATCATTCGTAGCCGTACATTTGATGCGTTTTTCCCGCTTATCATGGTAGCCATTCTTTATTTCATTTTGGCCTGGGTACTTACCAGAGCTCTCGAATACATCGAAAAGCGCACGGACCCTGAACTCCGAAGGGGTAAAAAGTCATGATTAGTGTCATGGGGTTGACCAAGGACTTTGGCTCACTGTCTGTTTTAAGGGGAGTCGATGCGGAGATTACCAAGGGTGAGGTCGTATCGATTATAGGACCCTCAGGCTGTGGTAAGAGCACCTTTTTACGCTGCATCAACTGTTTAGAAACGCCGACATCTGGGACAATTTGGGTTGATGGCGTTGATCTGATGGATCCAACAGTCAACCTTCCCAAAGTACGCCAACACATGAATATGGTGTTCCAAGGCTTTAATTTATACGAACATTTGACGGTATTGGAGAACCTCACCCTAGCTCCCATCAAGCTTGCGGGTATGTCACAGGCGGACGCGGAAGAGCGTGCGCGCGAACTGCTTCACCAAGTGGGTCTTGCAGAACGTGAGGATCATTTTCCAAAGGAGCTTTCAGGCGGGCAAAAGCAGCGAGTTGCCATTGCTCGTTGCCTGGCGATGGACCCTGACGTGGTTTTGTTGGATGAGCCAACCTCGGCGCTTGACCCAACGATGGTGACCGAGGTGCTTGCTGTTATTCGGAATCTTGCGAAACAAGGCTTGACGATGCTAATCGTGACCCACGAGATGGATTTTGCACGCGAAGTGTCAAATCGAGTCTTTTTTATGAAGGACGGTGTCATTCATGAACAAGGCCCTCCAAGCCAAATTTTTGATGCGCCCAAGCTAGAAGAGACGCGTGCCTTTACGCAGCGCGTAAGAAGCCTCGAACTCAATCTGGATAGTCTTGCAATCGATCTATACGGCATGCAGGGCCAGGTTGTCCGTTTCTGTGAGAAACACCTTCTCACCAAGAACATCCAGTTCAATTTGACTGTGATCTTGGAGGAGGTTTATCAGTTATTAAAACCCGCAATAGCCGACGGTCACAAGTTTTCGGTCAGCATTCAATACTCCGAAAAGCAGCGGGCTACACAGTTTGTACTGACGATGCCCATAGGCTACGAAGGTGTAATGCAGGAGTTTGTCCATGAGCGCGAAGCTTATGAGGCAAAAGATCTTGGGACTCAATTGATAAGCGGTATGACCTCCGCCGTGGCCCTCGAAGAAGGCGCTTTGACGACACGTCTGGTCCTCGAGATTGCAGATAGGACGGCAAGTTGAACGCCAGACGACGACTGGGAATGGTCGCTCGCTGCCGCATGCTAGGGATTATCGCCTATTAGGGCAGCCTATTAATATTGCCTAAGGATGAGAGTGTCGCCGCGCTGAGTAAACTCAGCCCGCACTGCGTATGACTCTTTGGTTGAGTCGCAAGATCAGGAATTCGCCATTGCTGAATTGCTGATGCTTCAAGTCATCTGTCATGTATTTCAAGACCTTCAAACCCAGATCGGCGGGGTTCTCGGAGGCATCAATGCTTCGCAGTTGGGTTTCAATATTGGACTTTGTTTCGCCACAGCGAATTTCCACCTCAGCGTATTCAGCAGCAGCGCGGATCCGAAGTTCAAGCTCAGAGACGCCCTCGGGTGTATTCGTCATCATGTAGACAAAGGCTTCCTCAACGGCGAGTACAAGGCGATTTAAACTTTCACCTCGCCAGTCCGACTCCCGGGCTTTCTCAGTGACAAAGGCCAGTGCGCCGGCAAGTCCGGCTTTGTCCAATGGCTGCACATTTCTCGCTTGGCGTTTGTTCTTGAGCGAGACCAACCAGCTGAGAAACACCGCGGCAACGCCGCCGGCCGTCATTCCATTGTTAAGCAGGCTCGCTAAATAATCGGGCAACAAACCGCTAAACAGCTGCTGATTTTGGAACCCTATACCTAACCACAATGCCAGACCAAAAACGATGCCGTTATCAAAAGACATGCCTTCTGACATCACAAGACGAATACCGTGCGAAAATAAAAGCACTAGAAATACAATGATGAAAGCACCGGCAACAGGCGTTGGAATAGCTTGTAATAAGGCTGAGAGCTTGGGTACAAAGGCCAGTCCCAGCAGAATGACGCCGCCGTAGAGTCCCACTTTGCGAGACGCTACGCCCGTTAAATCGACAACCGATATCGACGTGGAGTAAGTAGTATTTGGAAGGGTTCCGGCGAGGCCGCTTAAGAAATTACCAAGGCCGTCGGCGTTTACCGCACCTTGAACGACACGATAATCGGTGGTTTTCACTTTTTTACTGGAAATATCCTGAATGGCGATGCCATCTCCGAATGTCTCGAGAGCGCCGATAATAGTCACAATGATAAATGAGGGGAGCAGGGTCCAAAAAGCCGCGTCGAAGTCAGTATTAAGTCCTGGCCAACCTTGATCGGGCAGGCCGACCCATGAGGCTTCCGACACCGCGGTTAAATCCGTCAAATTGAGTGGCCAAGCCACCAAAAATCCAATGATGATTCCGATCAGAGGTGCCCAAAGTCGTTTTTTCCCCGCTGTATAAAAACTTAACAGCAAAATAACCACCAGCGTAATAGTGGCGACTACAGCGGGTGCGGAAGCAAAGGTGTTGAACCCCTCAGGTACGGTCGACACCATGTCAAACCCAATGGGCATCACGGTAACGGCAATTAGGCAGACAACCGTACCGCCGACAGTTGGATTGATGACGTCTCTAAAGAGAGAAAGTTTTGCCGCGAATAGAAACTGAATCAGCGCAGAAACCAGAACAAGAGAGCCCAGCAATGGCAGTCCGCCCGCCTCTAAGGCCGAAATTGAAACGGCGAGGAAAGCACCCGAGGTGCCCATAAAAAGGACATAGCCGGCCCCAAAGTTACCAAGGGGCCGCGCTTGCAACATGGTTGTTACACCACTAATGGCCAATGCAGCAAATACAACCCAGTTTCCCCAAACATCGACAATACCAGCCGCCGTAAGTGCAATGATAGGCGTGAGCGTAATGCCTGCAAGGATTAGGGCGATCGTCTGCCCCGCAAGTGGCAGCGATACCGATAAGGGTGGGTCATCGTCCACCTCGTATAGCAAGTGCGATGTTGCTGGATTGAGATCGCTCATTGTGTCCTCAGAATTTTAGGTGCTTATTTTTTTTGCGACAGAAACCTGGTTGTGTCCGTCTTTATATTCGTAGTCGATAGTATCCATGACTGAGCGAGTCAGGTGTATTCCCAGTCCACCAATTTCTCTCATTTGTATCGCTCCGTCTAAATCTGGAGTCTCCCTAGCGACTGGATTAAAGGCGGGGCCATTATCGCGAATGACGAGGCATACAGTACCGAAAGAGGTTTCCTCGCTACTTTCAGTCATATTCGCTTTTTGTGCTAAGGCAAGCTCAACACGACATGGCGTCCCGGCCTCGTCACACCCATAGCTCGCTACGTTTACAAAGAGCTCTTCCAATGCAAGATCAAACGGGAATCGCTCGGCGTCACTCAAGCGATTGTCAGCCCACCATCGCGCAAGAAACCGCTGTGCTTTTACGAGTTCTGATGTGACCCCTGTGAGTTGCAAGGACGCCATGGGAAGCTGGCTATTGCCCTAGGGCATCCTCAAGCGTTGCATGGAGGGATATGATTCGGTCAAAGCCACTAATGGTGAAAACGGATTCGACGTTTTCATCAAGAGCGCAGGCCCTGAACGAGACGCCTTTTGTTTCAGCAGCTTTTGCACCAACTAGAAACGCACGCAGTCCAGCTGACGAGACATAGTCGAGCGAACCACAATCAACGACTACACCGCTCTGGCACTCGGAGATTGCAGATTCGATGACGGCTTGAGCTTCTGAGGCTTCGTCAAAACCGAGACGGCCGCAAAAACTGATAACTATGATGCCACCTTGTTCTTTTTTCGTAATTTCCATAATTTCCTCAACCTCAGATTCAAATGGGATAGGAGCTTACCAACATGGCTCGCGCAATTGCTTCTTGCTCTTCTTGAATGGCGAGCTCCACCAAGCCCGCTGTTAACTCGAGATTACTGACTTGCTCTAATCGACCCTCTAGACGCACTATCTCCTTCCTAGATAAGAAGGCCTCTAACAACCCACCAGCGCGTGCAAGCCCAATGAGTACAGAATCTTCTGTAGAGGGTATCGAGTCGCCAAGGAGTGTTTCCATGATGCGCAACTTGGCTTCTTTCTGCTCCGTACCGTCTATGACAGGATATTTTCTTGAGGACAGCACCCACAAAAACCGACTTTCCTCTGACTTCAGAATACCTTGATCGCATAGAGACATAAGCGTCAACCGAGTAATTTCCTGAACGTCTGCTTGCAAGTGCGACAACCAAAACCCAAGACGCTGTGGCGTACTGTGCTCACACAAGCGCTTCATAACCAAGTTCAGCGTGGCGTCATTATCGACATCACGTGATATCACTCGGACTTCTTCCGGATCGACTTCGATCTTATCTTTGAGCGCAAGCTCAATAAGACAAGCGCCAACGAAAGCAAGACGGAAGGTCGATGTCCCAGCGGTAAATTCAATATCGCCGTCGTCATCTACGGCAAGTAGAAGCATCTCTTGGTGCAATGACAGCATCTGCAATCTCCTTACAATGGCGCGTTATTGTGCGGTGAAAATCGAGGTTTGACCAGTCTTTGAAGGAATAGCAGTCATTCTTCGGTAAGTGCTCTGCATGACTTTTCTAAGGGTAGTCTACGATTGGCTCAAGCAACGCTTCCAACCCCCGCTGGTTCTGTTTATTGGACGGCTTAGAGCTGACGCTTTTCCGAACTTAGCGGAATTTTGCGGAGGTTATGAATTGTGAAAAGCGCTCGCACCAAACGACAACAGAGCTGAATTCAGCATTATCCAGAGTGGATAGATTTTCCAAAACAAACCCGTCGAAGGTGTTGATTAATCCAACTTGTGTCGACTGGTCTTTGATTTGCCAAAATGCGTCCTCGGTCTCCACATACTCTGGCGTCAAATACAGCCGATAATCAGGTCCGGGAGCCATTTCCCCTTCAAAAACAATGACATCGTCAAAAATTTTAATAACACCTTCACCCCAGTGGAATAGGTCACTGTCTTCTCTATCTCTATCGAAGCGCGCCTCAAAACGGGGGCCGCTGGTCTGCGCTGATTCAATAGCGGTGATATCGGGCGCTTCGGGTGCGATGAGTATGGGCAAGAGGTAAATTCCCGCGGCAAATCCCGCTAAAGCTGCTCCAAGATGCGTGGCCGCCAGTACTAGTTTTTTCATATTGCCCCAGTCCTCCCAATGCAAGGATTATAATTCTTCTGTAGTGCTTCTGCAGTGGTATCTTTGAGTCTCGCTGTGTCAGCAAACCCCTTTGAGGGTTGCCGGGCAGTGGATCTCACTCATACATTCGATGCGCCTATCCATTTTGCCGCGGATACTTAGACGGCCGACGAAGTTCCCCTCTCCACTTTTAAGATGAAATTTTATATCAAGGCACAACCCGCTCGGTATCCCCCGACGATTAGCTAGCCCAATCTATCCCAATAGGTGCGACGCCCAGAGCGCATTAGGTGCACGCCATTCCCCCCCTGTCGTTCAACCAGCCTGAGACTGCTTTCCGCCAACTGAAAATATTGCTCCGCGCGCGACATACGACTGGGGATGCCAAGCATCCCACCGCAACTCAAAGTAATCTCGGCGCCACGTGGGGAGGCCACATGGGCAACGTGCAGTGCCGCTACTGCACTTCGCAGGTCCTCTGCTAGCGCCAGTAGCTCATCCTCACCGCTGCTCAATCCCGCCAGAACAAATGTGCTCTGATCCTGTCGAGCCAGTTTATAACCTTGCTCCACACCGATCGCCTCTACTGCGCCAGCGACTTTCAGCACCAGCTCATCACCGGCCGACTGGCCATAAAAGTCATCAAAGCGACTAAAAAAATCGATCCTCACGAGCAGCAGCGCCAAACTCGATTGCTGAGTTTGCGCCTCACTTATTAGTGCGTCGACTTGCTCTTCAAAGGCCCGAGCGTTAGTTAGACCGGTCAAGCTATCCAACATAGACCAGGCGGCCAGCTGATCAGCCTGCTGCTTTAAACGAATCTGCGTACCTACTCGAGCGGTCACCACCGTCGATTGAAAGGGTTTGGAAATGTAGTCCGCCGCACCCAAGTTGAGACCTTTAGCTTCATCCTCGGCGCTGTCTAGGCCCGTGATAAAAATAACAGGGATTTCACCGGTAGCCTCTCTCGACTTTAGAACCTCCAGCACCTCATAGCCATTCATGTCGGGCATGGTGATATCGAGCAATATAAGTTGAGGCTGGGTTTTTTCAGCCGCAGCAATGCCCATAGCACCGTTAATTGCTACCACGATCTCATACTGGTCACCCAACAGCTCAATAAGGGTATTGATATTGAGGCGATCGTCATCGACCACCAGAATTTTGGGTTTCATACGCACGCTATCGGTCATGCAGACAAGTCCTCTCTCAAGGCACTGAGATGCTGCTCGGCTGAAATAAAGTCAAATTGCTTGCAACTCTTGTATAACCTTTGCGCCAACTCATCTCCTGGCAAAACGCCCAACAAGGCCTGCGCGCATTCTTCGGCCCGAGGATTAAAGCCAGCAATCAGATCTACTAATTCCTCAAGCAACGCTTTTGCCCTGAGCACGTCGCGCTCACCCTCAGGCTCGCCGACCACATTACCAAACTGCGTTTGACGCCAATCAGACAAGGCCGACACCAACACTTGGTAGGCTAAGCTAAATTCATCTAAAAGGTCTGTTGCCGTTGACAGCGCATGGGCCTTTAATGACGTTTCTAGAGACGCGGCCAAGCGATGCAACGCGAACGCCCCCATGGTGCCCAATACCGACTTAAGGGTATGCACCGAACGCTGAGCCCACGCGTAATCACCGCGGGCAATCGCCGCGTTGATCACCGAGAGCTCATCGCCATGATCATCGAGAAAATCTAAAAGGAGTTTCTGCAAAAACGCGCGATTTCCCTTGACATTAATAAGTGCTTTACCAATATCGCAGCCCGCAAGATTAGTGGGTAAATTAATCTCGTCCATGTCCTCTACGCTATCTTCCTCGAGGGCACAGGGTTCGCGTTCACCCGCAGGAATCCACTCCAGCAATTTGGAATACAGTATCTCTGACTGCACCGGCTTACCAATGTGTGCGTTCATACCGGTCTCTAACGCCTTTTGAATATCACTGTCGTACACGTTCGCTGTGATCGCTAAGATCGGTAGCTGTTCAGCTGAAACGCTCTCACGAATCTTACGCGTCGCCTCGTAGCCATCCATATGCGGCATATGAATGTCCATCAGCACCAAGTCATAAGCATTCTGAGCAACCATCTCCACGGCCTTGACACCATCCTCGGCCACATCCAGATAAAAGCGCCCCGGCCGAAGGAGCTCCTTGGCCACATCTTGGTTAATAGCGTTATCTTCAACCAGTAAAATTCGAGCACCCATAATGGGTGCCAAGTCTCTCTCACTGATCTTGGGCTCCACTAAACTCTTATTGCGGTACTTGCTCTTAGTGCCAGTAAGGACATTCATGATGGCATTTAATAGCGCCGACGGATTGACGGGTTTGGTGAGCACGTCATCCACCATGCTCACCTGTTTATCGGCTTGCTCATCCAACAGGCGTGAAGCCGCGGTCACCAAAACGATCTTGGGAGTCTTGTTTAATGACAGGTCGTTACGGATCACGGACGAAGCCGATAAACCGTCCATATCGGGCATGCGGTAGTCCATCAAAATGACATCAAACGGTAACTCTGAATCCGCTCGTTTCACCTCAGACAAGGCTTCCATGGCCGACGTACACACGGTTACCTCAAGCTCAAAGTGCGTCAGTTGCGCCGCTATGATTTCTCGCGCATTGGGATTATCGTCCACAATCAAAACGCGCGTACCTGCCATGTCATGCGACGCGGTTTTGCTCAAGCGGTGATTGACGTCTCCGGGTGGCAAGACAACAAAAGGCACTTCAAAAATAAACTCGCTGCCCTTGCCGAATTCACTTTCGACCCAAATACGGCCCTCCATGAGCTCCACCAACTGCCGGCATATCGCCAATCCCAGGCCAGTACCGCCGTACTTACGCGTGGTGCCCTCCTCGGCTTGACTGAAGGGTTGAAACAAGCGTGCAATTTGTTCTTCCGTAAGACCAATACCGGTGTCTCTCACACTGAAGCGGAGCAGCGATCGTCCATTACGCTCTGCTATTGTGCGAAGTGACAAAACAATGTCACCCGACTCCGTAAATTTTTTAGCATTGCCCACCAAATTCAGCAGAATTTGATTCAATCGCAGCGCATCGCCACTGACAAAAGTCGGTGCAGCTGGGTCAATATTGAACAAGAGCTCAAGGTTCTTGGCTTCAAGCTCAGTGGACATACTGGCAGCTAGATCAGAAAACAAGCGCTCAAGATCGACCGTATCATGGGTCAGCCTCATCTTGCCCGCTTCGACCTTACTGATATCGAGCAGGTCGTTGATGATAGTTAGCAAATTGTTGGCCGAGACATAGACCTTTGTAAGCTGATCTTGCTGCCTAGGGGTTAACTCACTGCGCAACACGAGATCACACAAGCCTATGATGGCGTTCATGGGCGTGCGGATTTCGTGGCTCATGTTGGCCAAAAATTCGGTTTTAGCGCGACTGCCCACCTCGGCCTGCTCTTTTGCTTGTATCAGGTCCTTATGGACTCGGCGCAAGTGCGCCTGCTTTCGGCGCAATGTCGCATTAGAGACGCGTTCTTCCGTTACTGCACCGGCAATTAAGGCAAACAACCCAGCGCTCACAAAGCCTATGTTCATGACATAAAATAACGACTTCGTCCAATGGGGCATCATGATTGGCATTTGGGCGAGCTGTTCATCTAACACCGCAGAGATCACTAGCAGTAGCGCGAATCCATAGAACCAGCGTTGGGCGTTTTTTACGTTAAACAACAGCACCGCCGCGATAGGTGGCAGGAATGACCACAAAATCATTGCGCTGCCGCCGTCAAAGCCACCCATCATCCACATGAGCAACGTGGGGAGTAGCATGATCATAATGAGCTGGCTAAATTGGTGTAATTGACGCCGTCCAGTGCGAATGTAATTACTTAAGAGCACCGCCGTCACTGCGGCATAGGTAAACGGCACCGCGGCTGAACCGGGCATGTCAAGCAGCAGATACACCGCGCCCATAAAAACCGTGATAACGATCAGCATGAGGGGTACGAACAACAGCACCGACTTCTGACGGCGGAGCTCAGCTGAATCGTCAGCCAAGACCACCAAATCCAACAGGCGCTTAGCGAATTCTGGCTTGGCCATTGGCTGCGTCCCCCCCTAGATTGTTAGTACGTAGCTCTTTACTATCTGTGACCGTGCCCGCCGATAATACAGCATCAACCATGGATTCACAGATATCTACAACCCCAACGGCCAGTAGCCGTACGCCTTCTGCTCAAGACGTGGACCCGCAAATAGAGAGTGCGCGACAGCTGCAGGCAGCGATCTTGCCAACCGAGTTTCCTAAAGCGCTGAACATTACCGCCGTCGCTCGAATGCAATCCGCACGGCATATGAGCGGTGACTTCTACGATTTCATAGAGCTCCCTGACGGTCGAATTGGACTTGTCATTGCGGATGTAAGCGGCAAAGGGATCCCAGCTGCGTTTTTTATGGCCATTGCACGAACCACTCTCCGTGCTGCAGCGCTTCGTCATGTAGACCCGGGGCAATGCCTTATGGAAGCGAATGCCGAACTGGTACGGCAGAATCCGCAGTTGCTATTCATTACGGTTGCCTACGCCATCATCGATCCTTGGGGCCTAAGAGTAGAGCTTGCACTTGCCGGTCATGAGCCACTACTGTTGTGCGCTGCCGATGGCAGTGTCTCTAGTGTGCCCGCGGACCACGGCATCGCTCTAGGTATCATCGAAGAAGTAGAGTATCCCGTTACGGTGTTTGAGCTGATGCCGGGGGAAACGTTATTTGCTTACACAGATGGACTTACCGAGGCCGAGAATAACGAACAGGCGTTTTACGGCATGGAACGGCTACAGCAAAGCCTAAAATGTCGGAGCGGTCCTAACGCCAGTGAGGCTTTAGATAGTATTTATAAAGACATTGCACTGTTCTCAGGGGATCATCCACAACACGATGACATCACCGCTTGGCTATTACGCGTCAATGACGACGCCCAACGTTTGGCCTAACCGTAGACAGCCGCACCGTCGACCGGGGGATGTTTTCGTTTGGTCAGCACTCAAGATAAGCGTGTATCGGGTGTTTTCAAAATATTCAGTTGGCACACGCTTTGTAACGCGAGCGTGAAGAGTTCTGGGCTGGCCGGTCGTAATTGGCGCAGTTTGCCCGCGAGGTCTTTGTGGTCGCTGTACGCAGCCGAGCCGCTACTGTGGGGTGTAAGATAATAGTAAAGTGTCGATCCGAGCGTTGGCCTGCGAGGATCTAGCCCCGCGTCAATCTAACCCGCT
>DGOD01000159.1 GCA_002389265.1 Gammaproteobacteria bacterium UBA4475 | reverse complement strand
TGTTCACTTTAATCGTCAGCCTGGCGTGGCGGCCGCCGCTTTTGACCGTCACCCAGAACAGTTTCTGCGGAATATGTACCGAACCAAACAGTGGCTGAGCGCCTCAGCGAATGCCGGTGAGCCTAATGGCCACTCGATTATTCGACTGGCTGACGAGGCGGTGGAGACCGGTGAGCCGCTGCTGAGTGAGGCTGATCTTGCTGTCTTCGTGGCTGCCTTCAAGCAGGGTGGGTTCGCGGCGCCTTGCCATTGGTATCAAAACTTTACCCGTAACTGGGCGACCACAGAGCAAGTTGAGCAGCGCGTGAGGCAACCTGCGCTCATGATTTATGGTCAGTACGATATGGTTCGCCAGGCCGATATGAGTGCTTACGTGCCTGATCTTGAGGTGCATACCTTGCCTTGTGGGCACTGGATTCAGCAGGAGCAGCCCGAGGCGACTAATCGTCTTCTGCTTGATTGGCTGGAAAGACGTATGCGGCCGCTGGTCTAGGGCCATTAGACTGGCTGAGTCGAAAGGGCTCCAGCAATGATTCCAGGCCGTTAATCTTGATTTCGAGGGTGAGTTGCATCAGATCCCCGAGCTGGCCTTTCGGGAAGCCCCGGTCTACAAACCACAGCAGATAGGCCTCCGGCAGATCAATCAGCAGTTGTCCCTGGTATTTGCCGAAAGGCATGGAGACCTGAGCAATTTTTACTAAATCGTCTTTTTCAAACATGTACAATAGCGACCTTTCTATAGCCAGCCGAGTGTAAGAACTTACCATGCCAAAAGCCAGTGAACTCAAACGGGGTGACGTCATTGATATCGACGGTGTTCCTCATATCGTCAAGCAATTCGACGCTAAAAGTCCCTCTTCACGGGGCGCTTCGACCCTGTATAAAGTCCGTCTGTATAACCTGATTACTCGGCAGAAGCGCGATGAATCCTATAAAGGCGACATGATGTTGGCACAGGCGGATTGTCAGCGCGTCACCGTTCAGTTTTCCTATATCGATGATGGCAATTACATGTTTATGAATACCGAGGACTATTCCCAATATGGTCTGAATAAGGAAGAGCTGGAGGGTCAGCTGGAATACCTGATCGATGGCCTTGAGGGCATTACCGCTTTGCTGGTTCAGGATCGGATTGTGGCGATTGACCTGCCCCAGTCAGTGGTGATGACCATTACCGAAACGTCCCCGTCTATCAAAGGTGGTTCGGCCAGTGCCCGCACCAAGCCGGCGATCATGGCGACGGGACTGGTTGTACAGGTACCGGAATATGTTGAGCCGGGTGAAGCTATCAAGATCAACTCGACGAATGCCAAATTCATGTCGCGAGCCTAGGGCCGCCAATGCTCACTAGCCTCGACATTCCTGACAGTGAGATCGAGCTTAGCGCGATCCGAGCGTCTGGGCCCGGTGGTCAGAACGTCAATAAGGTCTCGACGGCGATTCATTTGCGCTTTGATATCAGCCACTCGAGCCTGCCAGAGTCAGTCAAGGCGGGTCTGCTGGCACTCCGTGATCGGCGGATTTCCAGTGATGGTGTGTTAGTGATTAAAGCTCAACGAACCCGAAGCCAGGACAAGAACCGCCAAGACGCCCTGACGCGTTTGGATGAGCTACTGGCAAAGGCGCAATTCAGGCACAAAACTCGTCGAGCCAGCAAGCCCACACGGTCCTCTGTGCGTAAACGCCTGGATACCAAGACCCAACATGGCAAGAAGAAGGTGCAGCGGAAACATATCCCCGACGACTAGGTGCCGCGAGTGATGGCCCAGGCGGTTTGGTTGATCATGGGCGATGTCCGGTGTTAGCTATATCTGGACTCCGTCACTCGGTCTTTGTCGCCGGCCTCGACCCGACGCAGGGATGCTTCAAGGTCCCCAAGATAGGTGTCAGTGATGCTTAAATGAAAGGGCGACAGCATCAGGTGCAGGGCCTTGGGCGCGGTTGCCAGACTGGTGAACCAGCCCCGTTTGAACATCTGTTTGTAGATGGCAAAAATATCCTCGCGCGGGTGCGCCAGAGCGACAATCCCTAATTGGGGTTTGCCTAATATCTCGAAGCCCAGGGCCGTGGCGCCCTGTTCGATGATAGCCCGTGCATCCGTCACCTGTTGTTGTTTCACTCGATATCCCTCGACACCCAGGTAGTTCATAACGGCCCATGCGGCAGAGATAGCGCCGCCTGGGCGGGTGCCCGCCAGCGTCGGTGTGATCATCCGCCCGCCGGGCCAGTCTTCGCAGTCAAACTGCATATAGGTCTTCAGGCTGTTGTCGCTGAAGAGAATCGTGGAGGCGCCTTTCGCACAGTAGCCATATTTGTGCAGGTCCGCAGAAATGGATTTGACCCCGGCAACTTCAAAATCAAAGGGCGGGATATCTGCACCGTTCATGCGCGCGAAGGGCGCGATATAGCCACCGACGCAAGCATCAACGTGCAACCAGACGTCGCGCCGACAGGCAATCTCGCCGAGCTGTTCGATAGGGTCGATCAGACCATAGGGAAAGTTCGGCGCCGATCCGACTAACATGATGGTGTTGGCATCAAGGGCTTTTTCCATGGCATCGCAGTCGGCCAACAGATCGCTGGTGCAGGGAATGCGCCGAATCTCAAGGTCCATCAGGTGTGCGGCTTTATCAAAGGCCGGGTGGGCAGACCAGGGTAACACCAGATTCAAGCGCGACGTTGTAGAGGTGTTAGCGCGAAAATAATCGCGCGCGGTTTTAACCGCCATGGTGATAGAGTCAGTGCCGCCTGAGGTCATGCTGCCACCAGCCGCTGGTGAACCGTGCAGCAAGGACAGGCCCATGCCAATGACTTCTGCTTCCATCTGTTTCAAGGAAGGGAAGGCCGCGGGTCCCAGGCCATTTTCCGACATATACAGGGTGTACGCGTCTTTCTGTACCTGGGCCACATCTTCGCCGGCGTTGAAGACATATACGGCGGTCTTACCCTCGCGCCACTTAGCGTCGCCCTGGCCGCGGGCGAGCATTTCGTCTTGCAATTCGTGCCAGGAGCGTCCCTGGGTCGGCATGGATTTAAGCATAGTGAGACTCCATAGAAATTGGCGGACTGGCTTATCATACCTAATTGGCTGTAGTTTTGGTCACCGTATTGGTGTGGTATCGTAAAGCTGAGCAGCGCCAACAGGCCGGTAGGCGGTACAGACTGTTGAAGTGGGGTATAAATCAGGGCTATAAATCAGGGCTATAAATCAGGGCTTTCTAATCAGGGTTTTCGAACCAGCGCTTTCGAATCAGCGCTTTCGAATAAGAGTGTTTAAATAAGCGCGTTCAAATAAGCGC
>DGOD01000249.1 GCA_002389265.1 Gammaproteobacteria bacterium UBA4475 | reverse complement strand
AGTGAAGTTCGACCGCCGCTCACCCGCAGACCATAATCGTCAGGATTGATTGGTAAGTCTTCGCCAAAACTGACTATTTTTGTGTCTGCTGCAATCTTAAACTCAAAATTTACCTGACGATTCACGATAGCAACTTGCGCGCCCTTATAAATACGCGCCTTGGCAGTATAGTAAGCCTCTGCTGATTCATATCGATCAAGATGATCCGGCGAAAGGTTCAATACAGCCGCGACTTTACATCCGGCAGCTTCCACAACCTCAAGTTGATAACTGGACAATTCGAGCACAAAAACTTCAAAGCGCTTATCAAGCAGATCGAGGCAGGGCGTACCAATATTGCCACCAACCCCCACAGCAAGCCCCGCATTAGTCAATATTTCACCGACCAAGGCTGTCACCGTACTCTTTCCGTTAGAACCGGTAATCGCCACGATTGGCTGATCAACTAGATGTAAAAACATGTTGATATCGCCAGTAATTGGAACTCCCGCAGCCTGTGCTGCCTGAACTTCACGAGTCGCCAACGGCACACCTGGGCTCAACACGATCAAACCCGCATTGCACAGCGCCTCGCTGTTCAGCAAAGAAAGTGAAGCTTGCGGTGCAAGATCTTTCAATTCTGCAGCCCTGGCTGGCGCCACGTTACTGTCTTGCACGGCAAACGGAATACCTTTACGCACAAAATAGCGCGCACAAGACATACCTGTTTTACCCAGCCCAACAATCACGCTTAGTTTCTCCTCTGCTTCAATCTTCACGATAGCGATGATCCGCTACTCATATTTTTAGGGACTTCATGGCGATAAAATTTTTCAACTTCAGTGTAGTCGCTGTATTTCAGCCGTTGACCCGAGATCTCTTGATAGTCTTCATGCCCTTTGCCAGCAATTAAAATAATATCGCCGAGCTTAGCTTTTTGAAGTGCGCAGTGGATTGCCAGACTGCGGTCCGACTCGACGATTACATCTCGCCCCGGGGAAGTGCCGGCGATAATATCCTGAATAATCGCAGCAGAATTCTCGCTCCGTGGATTGTCGTCTGTCACTATTGAATGATCGGCAAGATCGGTAGCAACTCGCCCCATTTCTGCACGCTTACCTTTATCTCTGTCACCACCACAGCCGAACACACACCAAAGTTCTGCCTGGCAATGCACTCGCAATGCTTTCAACGCCTTCGCCAGCGCGTCTGGGGTGTGCGCGTAATCAATGACCACCAACGGCATGCCAGGATGTGCGAGCGCATCCATTCGACCTAGTACATTTTTAAGGCCCGCCACGGCAGACAAAATTTTCGAAAATTCATAGCCAAGGAGGCCCAACAAAGACACTACGCCCAGTACATTGCTGACATTAAATTCACCGAGCAATTTGCAGCGCAATAAACCCGAACCCCATGGCGTGACCAGATCTGCTTCGAATCCATCAAGACTGTAGTTGATGCCACGACAAAAGACGCTGGCGGAACTGTCTTCCACAGAGTAACTGACTACCTGAATCTCTTGTCTGAGTATGGCCGGGATACCTCGACCGAACTCATCGTCAGCATTTACGATAGCCGCTTGTAATTCAGGCCATTCGAATAAGCGTTGCTTAGCCGCCCGGTAGTCGGAAAACGTACCGTGATAATCTAGGTGGTCGCGACTAATATTGGTGAATAGACCAATATTAATTTTAGTACCATTGAGTCGACCCTGGACCAGACCATGCGAAGAGGTTTCAATGGCAACCGCTTCGGCTGCTTGCTCAATTAGCTTCGCTAGCTGGCGTTGAATATCCACGGCCGCGGGTGTGGTCAAGCCAGCCTCCTGTAAATTGCCGGGAAAGCCATAACCTAAGGTACCAATTACACCGCATTTTTTACTCAGCGCTGTCAGCGCCTGCGCAGCAAAATGACTCACCGAGGTTTTTCCGTTGGTGCCGGTAATGCCTATCACCAGTAACTGCGAAGAGGGATCCCCGTAGAAGCGACTGGCTATATGTCCTTTTAGCGAAGTCAACTCATCGACAACAACGACTAGCTCATGGTCTGACTCAAATGGCGCCTCACACAGAGCAGCCGCTGCTTTAGCCATAGCTTCCTCGACGTGATCTCGACCATCGTGATGCAGCCCAGACGTTGCCAGGAACAGATCCCCAGCACCGACTTGGCGACTATCTTCGCAGATACCCGTGACGACGACATCGGCCTTTAGGTTAATGTCTGGCAGCAATTGACTTAACATCCTTTGCATAGTCAAGCCGCCTCATCCAGATCGTCTGGCGGCACGTTCAGCAGCCTGAGCGCGCCGGCCATGATTTTGGAGAATACCGGCGCAGCAATTGCCCCACCCCCGTAACCTTTACCCTTGGGCTCATTGATCATCACCACACCCACCAAGCGTGGATTAACAGCCGGCGTGATACCTGCAAAGAAAGCCATGTGGCGCGTATCTTCGTAGCCGTCTTCGCCGACCTTTCTCACTGTGCCTGTTTTGCCGGCAACGGTGTAAGCGTCCATCGCCGCTCGACTTCCGGTACCTTTCGAGGTCACTCTGCGCAGCATACGCATAACGTCATCGGCGGTCTTTTTCTCAAAAGCCCTGACTTCACTCACCGCACCATCATTAACCAGCGACAGCTGTCGCCTCAGGCCGCCAGACGCAATCGTCAGGTACGCAGATGCCAGCTGTAACGGTGTCACAGTCAAACCATACCCATAAGCGAAGGTTGCCCGCTCTATATCCTTCCAGCGACGATGAGTAGGCAGAAAACCTGAACGTTCTCCCGGAAATCCGATATCGGTACTCTGCCCAAACCCAACTGCGGAAAACAGATCCCAAACATCGTATTCATTCAGGCTGAGAGCCAGCTTGCTGATACCAACCTGACTCGACTTTTCGATAATGCCACCCAGATCAAGCACCCCGTAATTGGATGGATCCGGAATGGTCTTGCTACCGACTTTGACAAACCCGGGGCTCGTATCGATAGTTGATTGGGGGGTGTATTGACCACTTTGCAGCGCAACCGCGACGGTAAATGGCTTTACAGTCGAGCCAGGCTCAAACACATCCGTGACCGCCCGATTTCGCACTGCCGCCAAATCCAGACCCAGACGGTTATTAGGGTTATAAGATGGCTGGTTGACAAGCGCCAGTATCGCACCCGTCGCTACATCCAGCACCACCACTGAACCCGAGACTGCATTGTAATACTGGATCGCTGTCTTGAGCTCTCGATACGCCAGATACTGCAAACGCAAATCCACACTGAGCTCTAAATTTTTACCCGGGCTTGCTTCTGTGATCGGCTTGATATCACGCACGATGTCGCCATACAGATTCTTCAGCACCTTCTTTTTACCAGGTGTGCCCTGCAACCATTTTTCATAGGCGAGCTCTACACCTTCTTGGCCTTTATCATTGATATCCGTGAAGCCCACCACATGGGCTGCGACTTCTCCAGCAGGGTAGAAACGGTGATACTCGCGCTCGGCATAGACGCCGGAGATACGATAAGACAGAATTTTTTCTGCCACTTGCGGCGGCAGGTGCCGGCGTAAATAGACAAAGGTCTGATTCGAATTCTTTTCTAGCCGGCTGTTGAATTCTGCTGGCGCCACATCAAGCAATAACGCTAATTG
>DGOD01000066.1 GCA_002389265.1 Gammaproteobacteria bacterium UBA4475 | reverse complement strand
GTTACCGGCACTGCTGTCTACTGAGGCGTGGTAATAGCTATCGGCAAGGTCGGTCCAAGCGTCGAGAGAGGCTAATTTCTGGCCCCCAGGGAACGAGCCTCCGCCATTTAACACACTGCCCAAACCGTATTCACGTACATCGTCGGGGGTAACGTGTTTAATCTCGCCTTGCAGCATTTGACCCACCTTTTGCTCCAGGGTCATTTGCTTTAGGAGATTGACAACCACTTGGTTATCACCCTGCGGTGCTGAGGCCTGCTGACTATCGCATGCGTTAAGGCTAAGCAAGCCTAAAAAGACAATTAACGTGACAAAGTGTGGGGGCCGCATGGTGGTATCTATCTCTTGGCAGATCGGGGGCAGTCCGCACATCATGGACTGCCGCAACGATAGAATACGAGACTAATTGACTCCAGCGGATTACGACCAACAGGTTGAGCCCCGCGTTAAAGCGGACAGAATAGGCCTTTCACCGGTCCAATAGGCGAGGTCTCAACTGATGCCGAGCGCCGAGCTCAGTGTCTGCTTTCACGCTTCTCGACAATAGTGGTCGATGAAGCGCTGATGTTCAGGTAGCTGAGACACCAAGCGTTGGGCGGCACCATGAATACCGCTGAGGAAGTCTTCCAGTTCTTGGTCTTCCATCATATTGGCAATGGGATGGTATTGCTCTGGGTACAGCCCCTGCCCCAACATGACCTGAGTCCAAGAATTTTCTCCAAAGAGCTCGGTAGGTACTTTGAAGACGCGACCGGTCTCTTTGAATAACTCTATTCGATGTTTCAACGTGTCCGGTATCTCCATAGAACGCACGTGGCGCCAAAACGGCGTATCAGTTCGTTCGGTCACGTGGTAATGCAAGATAATGAAATCTCGAATATTCTCAATTTCGAACATCATTTGGTTGTTGAACTCTTCAATATCGGGCTGACGTACACCCTCATGAGGGAACATTTGCATAAAGCGCACCACTGCGCGCTGAATTAAGTGAATACTTGTAGACTCCAGAGGCTCCATAAAACCGCTTGATAAGCCGACCGCGACGCAATTTTTAACCCAATGGCGACGACGTGTTCCCGTTTGAAATTTAATAGGTCGAGGATCGGTGACCAAAGCGCCCTCTACATTCGAACGGAGCTTCGCTTCAGCGTCATCGCGAGACCAAAATTTGCTGCAGTACACCATGCCGTTGCCCGTCCGGTGTTGTAGGGGAATACGCCACTGCCACCCGGCTTCATGGGCGATGGATCGAGTATAAGGAATGGGTGGCTGAATATTTTCTGTTTGCACCGCTAGCGCACTATCGCACGGCAGCCAATGTTGCCAGTCATCAAAGCCCGCATGAAGGGTTTGCTCAATGAGTAAACCTCTAAAGCCCGTACAATCGACAAAAAAATCGCCGTCAACACAGCCGCCTGATTCAAGGATCAGCTGGGTAATAAATCCTGACTCTGGATCTTGATTTACCTGCTGGATTTTTCCTTCGACACGTGTCGCACCGTACTCTTCGGCAATCCCTCTTAAGAACGTTGCGTACCGCGCCGAGTCAAAATGATAGGCATAGTTGAGGCCCTGATTAGGCATGACCGCAAAGCGATTGTGCTTAGCCGCCAGCCACTCGTTGCAGTACTCCCCGTACTCTTTAGCAATGCCCCGCTCTTTACCTTTTAACCAAAAATGCTGAAACCCAGCAGCCCAGCAGTCCTTGCCGGTAAACCCAAAGGAATGAATATAGTCTTTACCCACATCGAGCCAGTTCTCAAAAGAAATACCTAGCTTAAAGGTACCGCCGACAGCAGCAACAAAATCCTGCTCCTTAATCTTTAATAATTCATGCAAGGTTTGCAGCGTCGGAATGGTTGCCTCTCCCACACCCACCGTTCCAATTTCTTCAGACTCAACAAGCGTGACCTTAACGGTCTTACCCAATAATTTAGCAATTGATGCGGCGGTCATCCAACCAGCAGTCCCGCCCCCGGCGACAACAACGTGCTCAATTTTCTTCTGCTCCATAATTAGTTCTCCGTCAAAAAACGGTCCATTACTGATTCAATCGATTAATAAGTTCAGCACGTAATCTACGCACGTCATCTTCTCTTAGCTCACCCAGGCAACCTTGCGCATGATCGGGGATGTGTTCCACGCTACCCTCCTCTGCTTTAAACACGTAGTGTTCAAATAGCGCCTGCCACGCGTCTCGCTGACCAGACGGCAAATTTCGTATGGACATCACCGCGTGCATCAGCGCCGTGAACGGCGAGCCCATATAGGCCGCGTTGTCTAACCACCAATAATTTACCAGCAAATTACAATCAGCCAATGCCTTCACATGATGCCACCACATGGAGGGTATAAAAATCGCGTCCCCGGGTTCTAGTAAGGCTGTTTGCCCATGCTGTAAGGCCTCTTTAAAACGCGGGTAGCAGTCGAAATCTGGGGCATCAAAATCAACAAGACTGATCGGCTGGCCTGAGGGCGTCCGATCTATTGGGCCAATATATAGATTGTTAACCTGCTCCGTTGGAAACAACGTGAACCGACGTCGACCCTGGACCACACAGGCTATATTGCTGGGAAAGTCATAGTGCGCTGACACAGTAGTTTGATTTCCCATCCAAAAATTCACCAGGGGATCACCTGGGACGGACAGAGGATTGGCATCACGGAAGCCCGGCAACCACTCATCGACAGGGGTCGACCCCACATAAATCGAGCGGCCATTAGGTGATAATTCTTCGTCCTTCAACCGTTGTACCAACTCCTCAAGAGATGCACTGCCCGCTTGAAAATTGAAGCCATTAAATGCTTCGTTGTAACCAAAGCGACCGTTTGCTTCAGCTGGAGCCACATAGGCTGTGACGGGCCGCTTTGTCCAGAACTTGCTCAAGTACTCGCTAAGCCGGGCAATATCTGCTTCTTCGGTAGCAACAGCGGGCCAATGGCTAACAAGGCCTCTCAGCACAATCGGGGTGTCTAGGGCGAATACATCGTCAGGTATCTCCCCTGGCTTGACCACGTCGATACTATCAATGGCAGCCAAGGCATCATAAATCATGTTGTCACTACGCGCTGTTCTTTACGCTGAATAAGATCCGCAAAGTTGGCGTGAGACGCCAACATCATAAACAGGGGCATCAAAAAGCCTTCGCCTGAGAGCGCCGCCAACTGCTCACCTGACGACTTTCGCAACACCTCTTCATTAATTGTATAAAAGCCCAGAAGCTGATTTTTTGAGCCGTCTTTCAATGTGATGTCTAGCGTCACCGATTCAATAAGCCCAAGAGATTCAAGTGCCATAGTAAAACGCTTGGTGTGTTCGGCACCATCAAACAGTGTTTCCAGTAGATTTGCTGTTTTCTCCAGATAGTCAGTTCGGCCACCGAGAGGTTGAAACAACGCAGTTCCCTCACTGTGGCTCACTCGAGGGTTGGACATATCTACGCTCATCAGACGAATTTGCTGATCATCATCACCCGCATGAGTACCTATCAAGAATGGGCCTTTGCGAATGAACGCTGGAATGGTGTTTAACAGCCAAGTATTGCTTTCGATAAATAGATTTTCGCCCGCCTCAAAGCCCATTAGCGCAACCGGTATAAAGCCCCCTTCACTGTGTTCTTGTAGTAATAAAGGTAGGCTGCTTTGAATATCTCGAAATTCAAAGGTATAAGCGGGACAGCAATGAACGTCATCCCCATAGGTCATGGGGCTCCCTTCAATCACTCGAAGGTCCTTGTGATCAACATTATTCAGTATTTGAAAATCGCTCATAACAGTCTCTTGGGAGCAGCGTTGGCTATTGGGTCAACGCATTGAGTAACGCACGGTTAGTCGGCAGCGCCTGTGTCAATTGTAAGGTTTTCTCTCGCACGTCATGGAGCACCCGGTCGATTCGCTCAGCGCCGAGGCTCCTGTCATGACAGTCCCCCCGTAACACGCGATCAAGCTGCCCGTTCATACCCAGCCAAACGTATTGATAGCTTGCCGCGGGGAATAGTTCATCAAGCCTAGGAGCATCACTGTGGTACGGCGCACGAACCTGCCAAAGAAGTAGCTTATCCTTCAGGCCTTGGGGCAAACGCTCTAACGATCTCGCCTCACGCCAATAGGAAGTATCCTCTCGCTGACTCAGAGCGTAATGCAGCAACAAGAAATCTTGGATGCTGGCCCAGTGCGCCGTCATTTTTTTATTGTACAGTCGAGCAACCGGCGCCAGTAACTCCTTATTAGCCGGAAAATTTTCCACCAAGGTGGTAATGCCTTGCTCGATCATCGCCAAGGCCGACGCTTCAAGTGGCTCTATAAAACCAGCCGATAGGCCAATCGCTACACAGTTACCACGCCAGGGCTCAGGTCGATAGCCTGGTTCGAAATGCACAACGCGAGTAGTCAACGACGATGTGATTTCAGCTGTCGTGCTGACACTAACATAAGTCAGCAATGTTGCCCGCGCCTCGTCCTCTGAGATCTTATCCGCGTCATGAACATAGCCCACCCCTCGACGACTCTGCAGCCCAATATCCCATATCCAACCGTGTGCTTGTGCTGTCGACAGGGTGCAGGAGGCAATCTCGTCATCGGGACTACCGTAGGGTACTTGAGTGACTATCGCCCGGTTGTTTGGCAAGGTATCACGCAGGGACTCAAAGGGACTGTGTAAATGTTCGCCAATGAGTAAAGCCCTCTGACCGGTACAGTCAATAAATAGGTCGCCACTAAGTGATGGAGTATTCGCCAGCTCGACTCGCTCAATAGCCCCCATTGCGTCGCTAACAACCCCTAGCACGTCATCGCGTATGTGGATAACACCAAGCTGCTCTGTACAATGGTGCTTCAGTAATTCTGCAAATTTGCCCGCATCAAGGTGATAGCCATAGTTCAGTGCGAACGCATAATCGGGCATGCCAAATTGTTTAGGGGCTTTATTCGCCGTCGCGACGGCAGCCTGAGGCGTCACCGCGTGACAAAATAAGTGGCCGTCATCGCGGCTACGCCACCAATCAGCAAGGTTTAAGGATGCGTAGTCTGCGGGCAAACTGAAAGGGTGCATATACTCGTCATCAGCCTGTCCATTAACCCAGCCTTTAAACAGTGTGCCCTGCTTCAAGCTCGCCTCACAGTGCTTGAGTACCTCACGCTCGGTTATGCCGATAGACTGAAGCGTTGCGCGCATTGAAGGCCAGGTACCCTCACCGACCCCAATGGTGGGGACGGTAGGTGATTCCACCAAGGTAACCACCACGTTATCAGTTAACGCGGCAGCCAGGCGAGCGGCTGCCAACCAACCCGCAGTCCCACCGCCAACGATAACTATTCTTTGGGTATTCATATGGAGCTATTGACACTCATTAAACAAAGAAGAAGTGTAGTGGTATTTAAATGTAAAAAAAGCTGCCCGAGAGCAGCTTTTTAACATTTGAAGCACTAACACCATTGGTCAGAACGTATAACGCACGCCTATATTATATCGCGGTCCTGATTGACCAACAAATAACGGTTGGTCATCTGTTCGACCATAGACGTAAACCGTCTCATCGGTGATATTAATAGCATCAACGAACAGATTGAGATTGTCGGTCACCGTAAATTGCGCACCAATGTCGACCTGATCATAGGCAGCAACGTAAGTGGGTGGAATACCTCCCACATTCGCCTGTCCAGTGCCTGCTAGGAAGTCATCTCGCCAGTTGTAGGCTACTCGAACGGAAAACCGATCGTTCTCATAGAAACCCACTAGGTTGGCAGAATCGCTAATACCTGCGACAACAAATTGTTGGGTTAAATCAGTGTTGTCGTAGCCAGTATCCGAAGTGACGAATGTAGCGTTGGCGATCAACCCAAATCCAGTATCCCCAAAGGTATGCTGGAGATTGACTTCCCAACCGTCAACCGTATCCTCGTCCTGATTGATCGGCGCTATGACTCGGAAGTTAGCGAGCTCGTCGCCCGGCTGACCCGAAATCCGGCCGGTGGCCGTGTCAACACCGGGAGATCCAGCCTTGTTGGCAAGAATCCAGTCGTAGAGCTCTCCGCTAGTAGCTCCTGACCCCAATGCCGAACGCGCTTCATCCGCGTAGGCACCCTGGCCCGGGTGTGCCAGATTGAAGAGCGGCTCATTGAACTCCGCAAAGCCAATAAAGTTGGTAACGTCCTTGGTAAAGTAACCAATAGATAGGTAGCTCGCGTCATCGTAGTACCACTCAAATGACAAATCGATATTGTCGGACTCGAAAGGCTCTAGGTTGGGGTTACCCCGCGACCCATTACCCCCATCGATACGCAACAACTGATCGATCGTTTGACCCCCTTGAATATCTGCATAATTTGGGCGTGTCATGGTCGTACTGAAAGAGGCCCGGAAAATCATGTCTTCGGTCAGATCGAACCTGATGTCAAGGTTAGGTAATAAATTATCATAGCTACCCGACAGTTCAGTGAAATCACCATTGCCTTGAATGGCACTGAATTCATTACCGCCAACCCAGTCAATACGATCGTATAAAGGGGCGAGGGCCTGAGAGTCAATGTCTGTCTCTTCGTAACGCACACCGAGGCGAATAGCGACAGGGACATTGCCCATGTCGAAACCCATATTCAACTGCAGGTACGCAGCCGTCTGCTCCTCGGTGGTGCGCCGGTCTACACTGTAATTGCTGGAGGCGCACAAACCTGTGCCACAATCCCCCATGTCGGCGGCCTGAAAAGTAGTCGCTTCGCCACTGGCCATGAGCGATTCGGTACGCTCAATAACTGCGGCCATATCGTAGGCATAGTAATTCGTGACGAGATCAGGATCATTTCCGCCTGACACCTCATCAAAGCGCCCTGCAGAGGACACCTCAGTCATGAGGTCTGCTATGGCACCCGGTTGAGTGACCCCGCCCCATGCATCGCGCTGCACGACGGAGCTGGCAGACCGATTGTTAACTTCGGTGAAGCTAACGCCGAAATCAACGCTCTTGACAAACCCATCGGGGTCAAAGTCAAAGGATCCACCAGCGCGGGCCTGTTCTATATCCATGCGCGCATAGTTGTTAGCGAAAACACTACCTGTAACGATCATATCGTCAGGGCTGAGCGGATTTGACAAGTCTAAAGACAAAACCGGCAAGTCGCCTCGATCAAAATAGGTGGTGGTCTTGTCACGACTGAAGGCGGCAATAGATAACAGCGCAGAGCTACCATACTCACTGTCAGGACGTTGCTCTGCACTTGAGTCGTGGTAGTCAAACATCAGCGATAAACGATCAGTGGCGTCCCATACAATGTTGAAGCCCACCGACTTATTTTCCGCTACTGTGGCGTCACTACCAGCCCCCATCGCGAAATCCCCAGCGCCACCATTGAACTCAGCGTAGGTAGTGGGTGATGCATTACTTTTGCCGTCCCACACGGTTTCCTGGCCACCGAAGTTATACCAAGCAGAGTAGTTAGTGAATGTACGCTCAAGCTCAACTTCTGAATACGTGTAATCAAGCGTCGCTGTAACCGCTTCAGAGGGTGCCCACTGAAGGGTTAACTGTCCGTTGGTACGAACTCTGTCCCACTCTGCGAACTCGTAGCCAGTATTTTGCGGCACTGAATAGCGCTCGTCTGCGGTTGTAGGCCTGTTCTGCTGCGTTCCAAGATCGTAGGGCACACCGCCCCATTCGGATGGACGCGCACTACACCAGCAGTTGTCTGTATCGCCGGTAAAGGAACGCCAGCCGCCCACGCTGCCCGTAGCAGCACCATTGTTACGTTCCTGGCGGACAGCCGTTAGCGCGATACCGACCGTATCGTCCAAGAAGGTGTTCGAAATCAACAATGACACTTCTGGAGTGAAGTCGTCGCCTTCCTCTGTGGACGTATCGTGCATGGCTGATGCTGCAACGGTGGCGTTAAAACCAGGGGATTCCAAGGGCCGCGTGGAAACGATATTGATCGTTGATCCGATACCGCCAGTCGGCACATCGGCTTTACCACTCTTATACACCTCAACCCGCGACACACCTTCTACTGCAAGATTACTGAAATCAAAAGAGCGACTGGTGCCTCCAGTCGTCGGCATCTGCCGGCCGTTAAGCGTCACTAGGTTAAACGCGGGACCAAACCCCCGCACGGTGACATACTGGCCCTCACCACGAGTCCGGTCGATCGACACCCCAGTGACGCGTTGAAGCGCTTCAGCGAGGTTTGTATCTGGAAACGCACCGATGTCTTCTGCAGTAATGGCATCCACAACGCCTGCGTCAAAGCGCTTAACGTCTGCCGATGCCTCTAAACTTTGCCGGATGCCTCGAACAATGACTTCTTCCATCCCGGAATCGGCGTTATCTGCACTAATTTGATCCGGCTGGGATGTCTGCCCCTGCGCCAACATGGAAGACACCGCAATAGCAACCCCAGCAGCCAAGGGGGCTCTATGAAAACGTTTCTTTTGCATTTTATTTTCTCTCTGTGTGAGTGACCGGTTAGCGTGTTTTTAGTTGTTATCTGTGTGTAGATTTGGGTTATCCGACCATATCGCAGCGAACCGTGGAGCACTCGTGAAATAGGACAAGTCGGGCTATTGCTACGACAAAGCGGCACAGGAGGCGAGTTGCCAGTTGCGAGGAGCACCGCCGTGCTAGCAAGTCAGGCGAGGAGTCGGCGTATTTTCAAGTGAGTAAATGGCGCATAGCGTCCCGGTAATTACGGCTCACCTTGAGGGTAACGTCACCAGAGAGATAAAGTAGGCTCTCCCCTTTCGGTAGGGAAACAACCCGCTGAACCTTGTCCATATTGGCAATGGTCGATCGATGTATTCGGGCAAACTGCCCGCTTAAACGCCGCTCTAATTCTTTCATCGTGGAACGCAGAATATGCGTCTCGCCAGCAACATGAACGCACATATAATCGCCAGCAGCATCAATCCAATCGATATCCTTAATATCAATCAGATGAGTGTCGCTGCCATCTTTAATCGGTAGCTTCGTTGTTTCCGTTGTCCGGCCATCGGATAGGTTGCCTACACGACCTGCTTGCATGTGTCCCATTGCATTTACAACAGCACCTTTATCATGCAATAGCGTTTCAGTACGCTGCCGTTGTCGAACCCGTTCAAGGGTTAGCTGCAGACGGGCAGGATCCAAAGGCTTCAGCAAATAATCTACTGCATTTAATTCAAAGGCTTCGAGCGCAAATCTGTCAAAGGCAGTAACAAAAACAATCATCGGGAATACGTCCGCTTGTAACTGTGCAACAACTTCTAATCCATTGATTGCAGGCATATGCACATCTAAAAAAACCAGGTCAATGGAAGTGGTTCTGAGGCTATGGAGCGCCTCCTTACCGTTACGACAGCTGGCGACAATGTCAATATCGGGCTCGGCGCTCAATAACGATCGCAAACTGTCCAAAGCCAATGGCTCATCATCAACAAGCAGCGTCTGAAGCCTATCCAGCATAGCGCTGCTCTCCCAAAACTAATGTGCCGCGATGTACAGGCAAGCTTAGGACGACTCGCCGACCTCCCAGCATTGAACGGTCAACTGCAACGCTGCTCTGACGACCGTAGAGATTGCGTAGACGCGCTTTTATATTGGCGAGCCCAATGCCAGTGCCTGCGTCTGAGTCTGAATCTGAGTCGGTCACCTTACTCAACGGAACTGCATCAGAGCCACTATCCTCAACGGTTAATACCAACGTGTTATTATTCAGATTCGCTGCGACCTTGATTACACCGCCTTCTTCAGACTGAGCAATCGCGTACTTAATGGCATTTTCAAGCAAAGGTTGCAGAATCAGACTCGGCACCTGGACGTCGTCAATTCCGTCGTCGATGTCGGTATGCAGCGTCAAGCGATCCGAAAATCGCACCTGCTCAATTTCCAAATAAAGTGAAGCGGCGTCTAGCTCTTGCCTTAGCTCGACAGTCAATTGCTCGTCGGACTCTAAGGAATAACGCAGAAAATTACTCAATTTCAATAACATAGGCTTAGCATCATTCGCGCGTTCGGCTGAGATAAGGGCGTTGATTGCATTGAGGGTATTGAATAAAAAATGTGGGTTAAGCTGATACCTTAATAGTTGCAGTTGAGATTCTCTAGCCGCTGACTCAGCTTCTGCTCGTTTTAAGGCGTCATGACGTTGACGCGACTCTAATACCAACAGCTGCTCGTGCTCACTTTGCAGTAAACGATGATACTTAATGCCATGATACAAAGCGGCCCACGCTAAAAACACAAAAATCGATGGGAACCACCAGCCACCAAAGTCGCCCCAAAGATCTCGCTCGTCTGTCATCGCCATGAACAATAGTAATCGCCCACCCGCCCATAGCGTGGAGATAAGGAGTACCGTTAGCACGTTGACAACAATGCGCTGCCAAGTTGGCCAGTCCCAGCAA
>DGOD01000351.1 GCA_002389265.1 Gammaproteobacteria bacterium UBA4475 | reverse complement strand
AGATTTGACCAAACCGACCGTCACTATTTTGACCGAGTCGCCTGGTTTCTCGCCAGAAGAAGTTGAAACCCTAGTCACCATCCCCTTGGAAAATTCACTCATGGGTGTGACCGGGGTCACTCGATTAAGATCAGTTAACGACGTTAGTCTATCCCTTGTCTTTATCGAATTCGAATGGGGCACCGACATCTATCAAGCACGCCAGTTTGTGCAGGAGCGGCTTGCGGGTGCAAGTGAGGCTCTACCTGAAGGCGTCACTCCCTACATGACGCCAGTGGCTTCATTGATGGGAAACATCATGCTGGTCGGTCTGGTCGATCCGTCCGGTAATACGGAGCCGCGTGATCTGCGGACACTGGCCGACTGGACAGTATCCAGGCGATTACAGTCTATTCCCGGTGTGGCTGAAGTGCTCGGCATGGGCGGTGGCGTCAAGCAGCTACAAATCCAACCCAATCCCGACAAAATGCTGGCCATGGGCATCAGTTATGGGGAACTCCACGAAGCAGCTTCCAACGCAGTCAGTAACAGCACGGGTGGCTTCTTAACGGAATCATCCCAAGAAATCATGGTGCGTAATCTGGCCATGACTACCGACCTCGATGCAATAGGCAATACAGTGGTGACGCACGTCAACGACCGTCCGATTCGGATCAAAGATGTCGCCAACGTCGCATGGGATATTGAACCGATGCGTGGCGATGCGGGTATGGGGAGTAAGCTCTTAGGCGATCATAAGGAAGCCAAAGGTTACCCCGGCGTCATTCTCAGCATCACTAAATCACCAGGATTTGATACGCTAACATTAACCGATGAAGTCGAAACTGCATTGGAGGATTTGAAGGCTTCAATGCCTGAAGGGGTCGAACTAGTGACGCTCTACCGCCAGTCTGATTTTATCGACCTAGCAGTCGGCAATCTAGAAGAGGCTCTGCGCGATGGCGCGATCATGGTGGCCATCATCTTGTTCCTTTTCCTGCTAAACCTCAGGATTACTCTGATTACTTTGACTGCGATCCCCTTGTCCTTGGGCATGACCGTCTTGGTTTTTGATCTCTTAGGATTGAGCGTTAATTCGATGACCCTCGGTGGCCTTGCCGTCGCAATTGGTATGGTCGTGGATGATGCGATCGTCGATGTGGAAAATGTATTCCGACGACTAAGGGAAAACGCCCTTCTGGAAAAACCACGCAACAAGCTCGAAGTCATTGCCAAGGCTTCTGCCGAAGTGCGTTCGTCGATTCTCTATGCGACTGTGCTGATTATTTTGGTATTCTTGCCATTGATGGCATTGAGCGGCGTCGAAGGTCGCCTGTTCACTCCGATCGCCGTGGCAACGATTGTCAGTATGGCAGCATCGTTTCTAGTGTCCCTAACAGTAATACCAGTGCTCAGTTCCTATCTGCTAAAACCGAAGCCAGATCAGAAACATGCGGATGGTATCATCGAGCGCGGGTTAAAAAAACTCTTCAATGCGACCTGGCTGCGGCTTTCGCTCTCTCAACCCTTAATCGTCCTGTTTGTGGCTGGTGCACTTGTCGTGCTGGCAGGAATCTCATTTTCGAAGATGGGTGGAAATTTCCTCCCCGCCTTCCGTGAGCCGACTGTCTTAGTTGCCATGACGACTGCGCCAGGAACATCGCTCAAGCAAACGCGTGACTTAGCTGATACTGCTCAGGACTTGCTCCTCAAAATTCCAGAAGTGGAGACGGTCGGTTATCGCTTAGGCCGTGCCGAGCGCGGTGATCACGTGGTGCCTGTATCAACGGTCGAGTTCGACCTCGAATTTACCAGAGAAACTGAGCGCGAACGCAGCGAGATAATAGCTGAGATTCGCGCAACGATGCAGACGATCCCCGGAACCTTCAGTGCCCTGAGTGGACCGTTGGCCGACCGCATTGGTCACATGCTCAGCGGGGTCTCAGCAAAAGTTGCGATCAAAGTATTCGGTCCCGACCTAGACGAACTAAGGCGTATCGGAACCGACATTGCCGAAATCGCTCGCGAGATTCCCGGCATGGAAGAAGCCCGCGTCGAGCAGCAAGCCCCCATTCCTCAACTACGTATCGAAATTGATCGTAAGCGTGCCATGGCATATGGCGTCACTCCAGGTGCTCTTAATGCGGAACTCTCGGCGTTAATGGGAGGTGAAGCGGTCAGTGAGATTTACGAGGGGCAGCGTGTCTACGATTTAGTCATACGGCTTCCGCAGGAATGGCGCGAATCCCCCCAGAAGCTCTCGCAGCTTTACATCGACACACAGAGTGGCCAGCGCATCCCGTTGAACTACGTTGCCGATATTCGGCATGCAACCGGCCCCAACAATATCCTCCGAGAGAATACAGTGCGCCGATTCGTGGTATCTATCAATCCGACCGTCGATGACTTGAACGCTGCCGTGGAGACGCTGCAACGTGAAGTGGCTGAACGGATCCAACTACCAGAAGGCTATACACTCTCTTACGAAGGCGAATACGAAGCTCAGGCCAAAGCGAAACGCACGATTCTGATTACATCGGCAATCGTGTTGTTGGTCATCTCGTTCCTGCTCTACAGCTACTTCAGGAATTTCGCTTTCGTTTTGCTGGTCTTCACTATCGTGCCGATCTCACTGGTCGGTAGTATATTCCTCACCGAAATAACGCTGAATAATATTAGCATCGCTACCCTTGTCGGCTTCATCGCTGTGAGCGGAATTTCAGCACGAAACAACATCATGTTGATTTCGCACTACCTTCATTTGATGCGCCATGAAGGAGAGCGATTTACCCGAAAGATGGTCGAACGCGGCACGCAGGAACGCCTCATCCCGATTCTCATGACAGCGATCTCTGCTGGTCTTGCTTTGGTGCCGCTACTCTTAGCGACCGAAGAACCGGGCAAAGAAATCCTCAACCCGATTGCAGTCGTCATCGTCGGCGGACTCGTCACCTCCACCCTGCTGGGGCTCGGTGTGACGCCTGCGATTTTTTACACCTTCTGCCGAAAGTCGGCAGAAACATCCGTCCAACGCAAATCTGCTGCGTCTGAATAATCACTCATTACAAATACATAAATATACTATGAAATACAAAAAAACACTACTCACCACATTGATCACATTCGCTTTGCTTTCGTGGAGCACCAGCTATGCGGATCACCACGGAAATGATACGGACCATGACCATTCTGCTCACGAAGACCACGATCATGCAGCGCATGCCAA
>DGOD01000238.1 GCA_002389265.1 Gammaproteobacteria bacterium UBA4475 | reverse complement strand
CTGCCTGCTTAGACTGCCTGCTTAAACTGTCGGTTCAGACTGCCTGCTGCCGAGCGCCGATTTATCGGTCGCCACCCGGCAACAGACCTTTACCCTTGCCATAAAAATATTACGATACCTCCCTAAGACGCATGAACGTTTTCTATTAAGTCACTGTGGACCGATGCGACTGCCGAGTCGATTGAAGCCGCAAGGCAGGCTTTTTCATTATTGATTACTTGAATGGGTTTGAGACCATGAGTGATACCACAAACCTGACGAGCCGCTTTCTCAATGCGCCGGTACAATACCGTGGCACCAGCTTGACTGTTAATGTTCAGATCAGAAAAACTGACCGCAACCCTTTCATGCTCGTGATTTTGTATCACCACCTCCCCCGCCATAGCCGTGCCGCAGAAGGTTGTCGCCATAATTACCGCGATAAGCTTTTGTCGATTATTCATAGTATTACTCCGATATTATCGTTGAGTAGATTGTTACCCGAAGGCACATGAAGAACGTTACCAATAACCTTGCTGCGTTCAACTTCTCTGCGGTAAGCCGAACCACATACGGGATAAATCCTTGCCACCTAGTAATTTTGTTAGGTTGGTAGAGACAGAGCGAAAGAATACATAGACTAACGGAATATTCACAATGCACAGACAGCACTTTTAAACTGCAGCGTGGCTACTTTTTAGTGTGTCGAGTCGGCAAGGCCAGTAATGGGTTATCTGGCCAGGGGTGTTTCGGATAGCGGCCCTTCATCTCTTTCTTTACATCGTGATAAGAGGATCGCCAAAAGCCGGCAAGATCCATCGTGACCTGTAAGGGTCTGCCGGCCGGCGACAACAAATGGATTAGCAAGGGCTGCTGGCCGTTGACAATCAGCGGCGTTGAGTCGCAGCCGAACATTTCCTGAAGCTTGACCGCCAACACCGGCGGGTTACGAGTATAGTCGATCGCGATGTGTGATCCCGTGGGCACCGATAATCGCTGTGGCGCCAACTTGTCCAGTTGCTGGCTCAGCGGCCAGGACAGTCGCGCATTCAAAATAGCACTCAAATCCAGTTTTCGAAAGTCAGCCAGACTCTTGACGTTATCCAGGTAAGGTAACAGCCATTCCGACAAGGTTGCCAGCAGACCGGCGTCACTCACATCCGGCCAGGCTGAATCCTCGGTCACAGCGCGCACCAGCTCAACCCGCGCCTGCCACTGGCGCAAGCCAGGCGTCCAACGCAACATGTCGAGACCCTGGTCACGCACATACTGCACCAGCACCTCGCCTCTGAGACCCGGCGGCACCTGCTCCAGCATTTCACGTTGCAGCACCAACGCACCCAATAGCCTGCGGCGCTCAGCGATAAATCGATTGGCTTTTTTATCCCATTCCGCTACCGTCTCGACCCGCACCAAATTTTGCAGCAGGGAATCAAACAGCACCGGATCCAGGGTCGCACCCGAGCGAATGCTGTCACCCTTGGCCCCTCCGGTGACCTCAGCCAATGCGAGCCAGTGCGCCTGCCCCAAAGAATGCGTCACCGCGAAGGCTGCACCTCGGCCATTGGCCAATTGGTAACCACCGGCATGCCGCCGCCGAGCAATACGATCGGGGTACGCACAAGCCAACAGGTAACCCGGCAATTGCCCGGGCGACAATGACAGGGCGCTGGTAGGCGACACTCGCGGCCTCACCTGGCGACTGAATTGCTGCGCCAAGTCACGGGTTCGACTGGCCCAGCCCCTGTAGCGGGGCGGACAGCTTTGATCTCCGCGCAGAATCGCCAGACGCTGCGAGATATCCGGATTCTCCTGGCTCATGGGGTCACGGTCAGACAACAGGCTGGCTAGCAGTGCGGCGGTCTTCAGCTCGCCTACCTCTGCCCCCGCCAGCACCAGATGACCGAGGCGTGGATGCAGCGGCAGTGCTGCCAGCCTGATGCCGTGCGGGGTCAGCACCCACCTCGACCCTTCCGGCTTATTATTGTCTTTCGCTACTGCCCCCAGGATCACCAGTAAATCAATGGCTTGTTGCCAAGCGCCGGCAGGCGGCATATCAACCCAGCGCAGCTCCATAGGCGCTTGTACACCCCAGCTCAACAATTGTAACGCCAATGGCGCTAGGTCAGCATTGAGGATCTCCGGGCTAGTCTGCGAGGCCAACTGCTGTTGTTGCGCCTCGGACCAGAGCCGGTAGCAGCGACCGGGGCGCAATCGACCGGCGCGACCCATACGCTGAACGCTGGCGGCCTGAGAAATCTTTCGGGTCTGCAACCGCGTCATACCCGTTCCCGGGTCAAACACCGGCTCACGGGCGAGGCCCGTATCCACCACAATATCAACCCCTTCAATGGTGAGACTGGTCTCGGCAATATTGGTGGCCAGCACCACCTTACGCTGACCAAGACGCTGACCCTCGAGGGCGACGGGCGCGATCGCCTCTTGCTGGGCTTGCAGACTCAAATTGCCATACAGGGGGCAAACCTGAACATCACTTTTCTGTTGTGCTGACAGCCAGCTGGTCAGGGCAGCACAAGCCCGAGTGATTTCGCCCTGGCCGGGCAGAAACACCAGAATACTGCTCTCAGGATTGTCCTGCAGTGCCTGAATCACCCCGGCAACGGCACGTTCCACGGCGGATTCTCTGGGTTGGCTGGGACGACCATAGATGATGTCGACGGGAAATTGCTTACCCGCACTGCTAACGATGGGCGCATTATCCAGCCAAGCAGCAACGCCGACACTGTCCAACGTCGCCGACATCAGTAACAGTTTCAGGGGATTGTCTGCACCCCGGAACAAGGCTCGCCCGTGCAAGCACAGACTCAAGGCGAGATCGGCGTCCAGGTTACGCTCGTGGTATTCATCAAAGATCACCAGCCCCACATCGGCCAAGCCCGGGTCATCCTGCAGCATGCGCGTCAGAATGCCCTCGGTGATAATCTCGATACGGGTGTTTGGACCGATCCGGGTGTCCTGACGCATGCGATAACCGACGGTCTCGCCAGGTTCCTCACCCAGCAGACTGGCCAATCGGTGGGCCGCCATTCGAGTGGCCAGCCGCCGAGGCTCAAGCAGCAGAATTTTACGTCCCATCAGCCAAGGTTCCGCCAGCAGCACCAGCGGCACCAACGTTGTCTTGCCGGCCCCCGGCGGGGCTTCCAAAATGACTTCATGGCGGGCTTGCAGCCGCTCACTGAGCTCTGCCAGCACCAACTCTACAGGCAGCCCGGTCTTGGGGACGACAGGCGGACTCACTGTCAGTCTCTATCCAACCGGCGGATCTCTGGCGCATCACCGGTGGAGCCCTTGGTGATCCCTGATACCTTGGCATTTCGCCCCGAGGTCTTGGGGAATTTTTTCGACAGTTCCGGCCCTGCTGCCGTCAAACCACCGTCTACTACCAGTGCTTCACCGGTGACAAAAGCGGAATCTGAGCTGGCCAGAAATACCGCCGCACCGGCAATATGCTCGCCTCGCCCGTAGTCTGGCCAGGGTTGTGAGTGAGCGAACACTTTCTGGGTAGCCCCCGCGTTGCCGCCATCGGCCAGCGGCGTGACAATAAAACCCGGGCAAATGGCGTTGACTCTGATCCTGCTGGCCGCCAGCTCCACGGCTGCCGACTGGGTCATGCTGATCACTGCGGCCTTGGCAGCAGAATAGACCAACGGCCCACCATCGCCACTCAGGCCGGCGATGGATGCGGTGTTAATAATCACGCCGCCTTCGGCCTGAGACTGCATCACCCGGGCGCCATGTTTGATGCCAAAAAAGACCCCCTTAGCCAGGACATCAAAGGTGTAATCCCAATCACTTTCCGTGGTCTCTGTCAGGGGCCCGATAGCACCACCGACCCCCGCATTGTTGAACAGCACATCGAGTCGGCCAAACTGTCGCAGGGTGGCCTGAATCATCTCTTCAACACTGGCTTCCTGAGCAACGTCAGTGCGCACAAAACCGACCCTACCGGCATAACCGGCCTCAATGGCCTCGTGCAACGCAGCCTCGCCGGTCGCTTGGTTGTAGTCGGCAATCATGACCCGCGCGCCTTCGGTGAGAAATCGCATGACCGTGGCCAGGCCCATACCGCTGGCACCACCGGTGATAATCGTCACTTGGTTCTCAAGTTGCATTGCTCACTCCTGGTCTTAGACCCCATGTATTGAAACATCAAGATAACACAGGCTGACTCGCCAGCAAGACACGCTGCTGGCCAGGCCCAAGCTCACGAAATAGATTATCTTTTACCGGGCTAGGATTGCTATCCTTAACACCATCATCAATTGGGAGTCACACCTATGAAAGTAGCAGCTATTCAAAAACCCGGCGGTCTGGACAAAATCATCATCGAAGAACGTCCCGACCCCGTCGCCGGCCCCGGCGAGATCCTGGTCAGGGTCAGAGCCAGCTCACTGAACTACCACGATCTTGCAGTAGTCTCCGGCATGATCCCCAATGCTGACGGCCGCATTCCCATGTCTGATGGTGCCGGCGAAGTGGTGGCCCTCGGCGCGGGGGTCAGCCAATTCAAGGTGGGTGATCACGTCTTGTCTTTGTTCTTCCCTAACTGGGCAAGTGGCGAGCCCAACTTGAGCAAGCTGATCGGTGTACCCGGCGATCACGTCGACGGATTTGCCGCTGAACTCGTCGCCATGCCCGCCACCGCTTTTACCCGCGCGCCCGCAAATTACTCTATGACCGAGGCCGCAACTCTGCCCTGCGCTGCCTTGACCGCATGGCGCGCCTTGATGGTGGAAGCCCGCATTAAGCCCGGCGATTGGGTTCTGACCCAGGGCACCGGCGGTGTCTCGATCTTCGCCCTGCAGTTTGCCAAGGCGGCCGGCGCTCGCGTCATCGCCACCTCGTCCAGCCCTGAAAAATTGGCCAAGCTCAAAGCCTTGGGCGCAGACCATTTGATCAACTACAAGGAGACACCGAATTGGGGCGCCAAGGCCAAGGAACTCACCGGTGGCCGAGGCGTAGACGAAGTCGTCGAAATTGGTGGTGCCGGTACCCTCGGGCAATCCATCACCGCTTGCCGCATCGGCGGACACATCTCCCTGATTGGCGTGTTGGCTGGTTTTGCCGGTGAAGTCCCGACGGCGCAATTGTTTTCAGCCAACATCACCCTGAAGGGGATCACCGTCGGCTCAATGCAGGAACAGGAAGATATGATCAGCGCCATTGAAACCCACGACATCAAGCCGCTAGTGAGCCATGAGTTTCCTCTCGATCAATTGAAAGATGCTTTTGAGCTGCAAGTAGCACAGCAACACTTTGGCAAAATCGTCGTGACCGTTTAGCCACAATATCGGGGTCGGAGTAAAGTGCCGGGGTAAACCATAAGATCCATGGCACTTTACTCCGGCACTTTACTCCGACCCCAAAAACTATGAAGTATTTTAAATCTCTTATTCCCTTTGTTGCTGGCTGGGCATTGTTACTGTTCACCGATACGTTCGCGGCTATCGGCTTATACAATGGGTTGCTGCAACTGGTTCTGTTTTCCCTCGTTGTGTGCATNNCTCCGGCACTTTACTCCGACCCCAGTTATTAATAGATTATAAACCAATCGCGGATTGCCTACGTAATTGCTATGTATCATGCTAGCACCTGTACGAGCGAAATTTTTAGCATGGTGCATCCCTTCAAAACGAGCGGTACCCAATGACAGTCAAAACACAGAGCCTGAAAG
>DGOD01000336.1 GCA_002389265.1 Gammaproteobacteria bacterium UBA4475 | reverse complement strand
GGCAGCGGGAAGTCATACTGGTTGATCAGCGAGGCACCGGCCGGTCTAACAACTTGAGCTGTGTGGCGCCGGAAGCCCCAGAGGATTTTACTTTATCATCAGCGGCGGCATTAGCCGTGGAAGTGAACAAACTCAAAGATTGCTTGCCGACGCTGGATGCGGATCCGGCGCTATACACAACCTCGATCGCCGTGGGTGATCTCGATCTTGTCAGGCGGGCGCTGGGTTATGAGCAGATTAATTTGTTGGGAATCTCCTATGGCACCCGGGTTGCACTGGTATACCTGCGGCAATTTAGCAGTCATGTCAGGTCATTGATTCTCGATGGCGTAGCGCCGCCTTCGGTTAATATTCTGGCAGGCGCTTCCGCAGATACTGATGCTGCGCTTGATCGACTCTTTCACGATTGCCAATCGTCTTTAGCGTGTGCACAGGCATTCCCCGATCTACGCGACCATTTCATTGCCTTGACCCAGCGCTTGAGAGATAACCCTGTCGAGGCGGAATTCCGCCATCCCAGGACCGGCGCGTCTATTCTGGTGACAATCGATCACGCCCTCATGGCTCGACTGGTACGTCAGGTGCTCTATCATCGTACGCTGTCAACATTGCTGCCTTTAGCTTTGAGCCAGGCAGGTCAGGGCGACTACCAGGCCCTGCTGACACTCGGTTATCAATTTCATGACGACAGTGACTCAATCAGTACCGGTATGATGGCGTCAGTGTTTTGTGCTGAAGATATGACTCAGGCTATTGGCTCGACGAGGGCTAGTCAGTATTTTGCCAATTCTATGAACGAGCTAATGGTGGAAGTGTGTCAATTTTGGCCTCGTGGTGAGGTGGCTGCTGAGTATTTTCAGGCCGTCAGCAGTGATCTGCCAGTGCTGCTGTTATCGGGCGAGCTTGACCCGGTAACGCCGCCAAAATATGCCGAGCAAGCGGCCCAGACACTCACCAATTCACGCCATCTTATCATCCAGGGCGTGGGTCATAATGCTGGTTTTACCGGTTGCGTGCCCGACCTGATGGTCGAGTTTATTGAGCAATTAGCGCCACAGAATCTGGCAGCGAGCTGTCTTGGTTTGATTCGTCGACCGCCATTTTTTACCAGTGCTGCAGGACCGCAGTCGCAATTGGGGATGATGGATGATTGAAGTTAAGCAGGTTAGCAAACAATTTGGCGGTGTTAGCGCTGTTAAAGACGTATCTTTTCTGGCGCCGGCGGGGCAGGTCACCGGTTTGCTGGGTCCCAATGGCGCAGGCAAATCGACCACGCTGCGTATGCTCTATGGCTTGCTCGTTCCCGATACAGGCCAGGTATTCATCGATGAGATTAATGTTGCTGAAAATACTCGGTTGGCCCAGTCACGACTCGGCGTTATGACGGACAATCATGGCTTATATGCTCGTCTCACCGCCAGGGAGCATATTCATTATTTCGGTCGTCTGCACGGTATGGAGAGTGAGCAAGTCGAGGCGCGCGCTAGTGAGTTGATTACATTGCTGGGAATGGGGCCTATCGCGGATCGGCGAACTCATGGTTTTTCTCAGGGTGAGCGTACTAAGGTTTGCATGGCTCAATGTCTGGTTCACAGTCCTGGCAATGTTGTTTTGGATGAACCTACTAATGGCTTGGATGTCATGACAACTCGCATTGTTCGAGAAGTGGTTCAGGAACTGCGAGTGATGGGTATTACCGTGTTGTTTTCCAGTCATTTGATGCATGAGGTCGCCCGTTTGTGTGACAACATTGTGATTGTTTCCATGGGTGAGGTGGTGGCTGAGGGTACTACGGAGATGATCAAGTTGTTGGCTCAGGAGGATGATCTGGAAGATGCCTTTGTTAAATTGGTCGAGCAGGTTATTCCGCTATGAGGCCCTTTGCCGTTGTTCTGGTCAAGGAGTGCCTTGACGGCGTACGTGACCGAAGAGCTGTGTTGTCTGCTTTAATATTTCCTGTGCTGGCACCATTTTTAGTCTATTTCTTAATCCACACCATGATTGAGTTGCGCAGTCAGGACAAAGATATGCTGGTGGCTGTTCAGGGTGCGGATAATGCGCCGCATCTGATGGCCTGGATGGCAGAAAAAGGCGTGGAATTTTCTGTCGCCACGGGGGATCCCAAGACTTTGGTGAGTAATCAGTCTGAGGAACTTGTTCTGGTTATTCCCGATAACTTTGCTGCGCGTATTGCTGAAGCAAAAACGAGCTACGTGGAATTGGTTTCAGACAGTTCGCGAAATGATTCACGGATTACAGTTGCGAGAGTTAGGAGTCTTGTGCGTGGGTATAATTCGGAATTAGCGTCCCTCAGGTTAATTGTTAGAGGTGTGTCGCCTGAAGTGATGAGTGTCATCTCGATCGTTGATTCAGAGGTGGCAAGTCAACAAGAAATTGCCACCTCGGTGCTAAGTTTTATTCCGATTTATATTGTCCTGGCGGCTTTTATTTCAGGGATGGGCATTGCTGTTGACAGTACCGCCGGCGAACGCGAGCGCAAGACATTTGAGGCTTTGCTGATTAATCCCGTATCCAGATTGCAGATCGTTCTCGGTAAATGGGTCGCTGCGACGCTGTTCGCTGTCTTGGGCATGTCTCTGACGCTGGTGCTCTGCATGTTGGTCATGAGCTATGTACAGATTGAGGAGCTTGGATTGCGTTTCCATGTTTCTGCACTACAGGTGATTGCTATGCTGTTAGCCACTTTGCCACTGGCATTTTTGGCTACCAGTATGCAAATGTTAGTGGGTATCTTTGCTAAGTCATTTAAAGATGCTCAGTCATATATTGGGTTTTTGGTGCTTTTGCCCATGTTGCCTGGTCTTTATACGATGTTTAATCCGATTAAAACTGAAACCTGGATGTATGCCGTGCCGATGCTCGGCCAACATTTACTGTTGACTGATGTCATGGGAGGAGTGGCGGTGCCGGTGGTCGGTTATTTCCTGTCACCCATGGCTGTCTTGCTATTGTGCTTTGTTTTCAGCGCTATTACCGCCCGGCTGTTCAAGCGTGAATCGATTATTTTCAGTTGATTGTTTTTTGGTTATTTAATTTGCGTCATTTTACTTAAGTCAAGCAGCTTCAGCTGGCTGCGATGTGCAGCCAGCTTTTTGTGCTCCACGGTTTATCATCGACTGAGAGATTCAGCTTTTAGATTAAATCGGTTAATGCGGCTTCGATCTCTTGTGGCGTGACTTTCGGGTGAAAGCGTTTGACTGGCTTGCCTTGTTGGTTGATCAGAAATTTGGCGAAATTCCAGGCAATAGGGTGTTGCCCCTCATCGTCAGCTATTTCTCCGCATAGCCATTGGTAAAGCTCGGCCGCATTGTCGCCATTGACTTCGATTTTGCTGAACATCGGGAAGTTCGCCTGATATTTACTCGTGGCGAAATCTAAAATTTCTTGATTAGTGCCTGGCTCTTGGGCACCAAACTGATTACAGGGAAAACCAAGTACTGTGACTTTACCGCTTTCATGCAATGCACGCAGACCTGCGTACTGTGAGGTGAGTCCTCACTGGCTGGCCAGGTTGACGATGAGTAAAGCTTGGTCCTTAAAGTCAGAGAAAGAAATTTTCTCGCCGGTGATAGACTCCATCTGCAAGTCATAAATATTCATAGTCTGATTTCCTGTTGGGAATTGGGTCGCGATGTCTGGTGCCATAAGTGAGTCAGGCTCGAGGGTTATGAGAATATACCGTGCAAATACCATTTGCCATGATTGCTATAATGAAAAACCCAATAAAGTGCGCCACGTTCTGTATGCGCGGCGACATAATAGTCTCGAGTGATGATCTCTCCTGAAGTCGGCCGGTCCCACCAGCCAAAATCAATACGCTCGGGACCCTGGAGTAATTCCAGCTTGCCGTTCAGGTAAGGGGCGTCATTGATTAGCTGCAAAGCGCGAGGCGGCGTGAGTAAAAATAATGGTCGGTGATTGTCTTGCGCCAGCTGTATCGCCAGGTTCTCCGCTGTCTCATATTGAGTTTCGTCGCCAATCTGGTTGGGCTTGAGTCGTAGCCAGGATTTTTCTGGGCGGTGATCATCAGCTATCGATAAGCCAAAACACGCGTCAGGGCCCAAACGTGTGCTCAGTAAATTCAGTAAGGTGTTGGCGCTGGCCTGTCGTTGACGACGTTTTGATGGACCTTTTATCGATGGCTGATAGCCTGCAGATTGGAATAAATCGCCAGAGACAGTATCGGCAGGAAAAAAGGTATTGACCGTTAATGATAGTGTGTCGATCTCTTGAACATCCTTAACTTGCTCAAGTTTAAGCTGGGTTAATTGCAGTAAGGCTTTGATATTGTGTTCAGGGCTGGCCAGATAAATGCTGATATATTTTGTTGGGTGATGTCGGTGACTGAGTTTCCAGGATAGTTGATTGATATGCAGTTGTCTGGCTGTCAGAAAGGCATTCAACTCATCCAGCAAGCGTTTGATGGGGAAAATCAAGGCGTTGGTATTGGTGACGTCGGCCATAAAGGTAATGTCAGAAAAAAAATGAGGTACCTGATCGATAGTCTTTTGTGGGTCAGGCTGCGTGCCAATGAGACGCTGCAGATAGTCCGTAAAATAGATGCCAAATCGGCGATTGATACTGCTCATTGGCAGCTTGAATAAGTCCCGAAGCGTATAGATACCCATTTGCTGGAGGGCATTAATAATTGCCTGGTCAGCCTGTAAGCAGGTCACAGGTGCCATTTCGATAGAAGGCAAGACTTCTCCGGTATTATCCGCCACTTGATGGTCAGAGTTTGGTGCGGCATTGTATCTCGCGGACAGGAGTGCCGCCATGGGTGTTGCATTGATGGCTGAGATAGCAGTATAGCCAAGATCGTTAATGCCACATTCGATCCTTGCCATTAATGCCTTGAGGCCATTGAAGAGTTTCAGACTGCCGCCGATATCGATTAACAGCACGTCAGGTGCTCTGATCGTTACAGCGGGGCTGAATTGGTATGCCCACTGGGCCAGGTTGGTTAATGTCATCAGCTCTTTATCGTTATCCTTATCAAAGCTGATGACCTCATGGCTGATACTGTAAGCCGTATCCATGTTGTTGTTGCGTCGAATGCCGGTGTCGAATGCGGCTTGATTCAACGCGATGACCCGCCGGCGTTCAAGAATGACCATCGGCTTGATGGCGTCTGTCGGGTTGAGCCCGCGGGTAAATACCTGTAGCGGCAGGTGCGGGAAATGCAGGCATAGCCATAGGGTAGAATTATTGTTGCTGGCGTTCATCAGCGAATAGGTGCCGGCTCTGTTCAATAAAAGCCAATTCAGGTTCAAGAGGAGGTGGGTTGCGAACGATCATTTCAGAGAAGTCCGGGGTTATCTGATTAAGTTGGTCATGAAAGTCGAGAGTAAAGGGTTCACTGCTCCAGCCACCTCGGCGCTTGAGCACCTGAACTCCGATGCTGGAGCGCTCTTTGAGGGGTGTGGCTCGTTGCCCGGTTAGCTGAAGGCGTAATTCTGCCGGTGAAGACTGATGAGCAGTCTGACTATGGCGAAAGAGTACGCCCAGGCAATGTCCCGCTTTGCTGGCGACTTGTAAGCGTCGAATTTGTTTGTCGTGAATGTTCTGGGGCCAAGCGAGTACGGCGCTACAGCTTTGAGAGCCCAGGGCTTGCTCCATGACCCAGAGACTGTCGTTGACGGTGGTTGGTCGAACAATAAGCACCGCGCCAAGATCTATGCCTGCTTGCGCCAGCGCCGGGGCGTAGGGCAGGTGTGGCGGTGAGACCCAGAGTTGCCAGCGACCTTGCTGCTGACTCAGGCTGGCCAGTGCCGGTGCCAGTAAACGGAGTTCGCCAATGCCGGCTTGATCAAAGAGTAATTCGGTGATGCCGGCAGTAGGCCAGCCCGCGCCAGGCAAGTGCTGGTCAAGAGTGTCGTAACCGGTTGATGTGCCTTGATTAAACTCGCAGTCCAGATGGGATGCTCGCCACAGGCCAGTTTTTTTGAGCAATAAGGGCAAAGATTCCGAGGGTCGAGACACGATGGGCATACTCTGTAGTTTGAGATTGAGATTGAGATT
>DGOD01000218.1:9956-15104 GCA_002389265.1 Gammaproteobacteria bacterium UBA4475 | reverse complement strand
TTACACAGTAGCTGCCGGCATTGTCGTTTTTCATCAACCGGCAGTCGATGACCCGCTGGTTATTATTCGAGGTGGTATGAATGTTGAAGTTGAAAAAAGTCCTGGTGGTGGTGGATCCTGAGCAGGAGAGTCAACCTGCACTCGATAAGGTCTTGGTGTTAGCGCATCGTGAAGATTTCGATCTTATTCTGCTGGCTTGTGACTACACCGACTATCTTGTGGAAGGCTACTATTTTGACGCTGTCGACTTAGTCCGTTTACGTGAAGAGTATTTGGCCGAGCGAAAAGTGGTTCTTGAGGCGCTGGCCGAGCCTCTTCGGCAGCAAGGCCTGACTGTCGACACCCAAACGGTCTGGGGTCATCCAGGCTATAAAGCCATCGTGATGGCGGCGATAGCAGCTGGCGTTGATTTGGTCGTACGCCACACCCGTCAACATTCAGCACTTTCCAGGTTATTCCTGAGCAATGATGATTGGCAGCTGATTCGTTGTTGCCCCATGCCTTTGCTCTTAGTGAAAGAAAAGCCTTGGCAGGCAACCCCAATCTTTCTGGCTGCCGTCGATCCTAAGCACGCAAGACATAAACCGCAGGGTCTCGACCATAAAATATTACATGTGGCCTTTGATCTTGCCCAATCAATGCAAGGAGTGGTCCATGTGGTTCACTCTTACAGCCAGATACCTCTCTCTGGCTCTTACTTGAAGCAGGCGAAACTTGAGCACAAACAAGCACTGGCGGAACTAGTCAGTGAGTTCGATCTACCGGCGGCACAAATCCACCTGCTCGAAGAGGCGCCAGAATTTGGTCTGAAAAAACTCGAAAAAGACCTTTCGGCAGATATGGTGGTCATGGGTGCCATCTCCAGGAGCATCATTTCAGAGGTGTTTATTGGCAGCACGACTGAAAAAGTCATCGACTATCTGCTCAGTGATGCGCTGATTATCAAGCCTGATGATTTCGCATCACCGCTTACCGATAAGAGCGCATCTTGAAATTTGAGCCGTTGTCGTATGGCGATTTTAGAACCGAAATTTGCAAGTAAAGTTAAACAAGTCTGGAAAGACCCATGTGGCTGAAGATTCTGTGGGTAGGGCAAGGTGCCACAGGTGACAAAAACCCTTAAGGAAAATGCTATGTCTAGCTATAAAAAAATTCTGATCGCCCTTGATTTTCAGGGTGATAATGCGGAAGTCATAGAGAAAGGTACCAGCATTGCCAAAGTAAATGAGGCAGAAGTTATTTTGGTTCATGTTAATGAGCCATTGGTGATGGCCTATGCTGCGGATGGCATGAGTTGGAGTGATCAGGTGGTGATGCTTGAAACCAGCATCCGGCAGGAAGCACAGAAAAAAATGGCTGAGACCGGTGCCCGGTTATCGTTACCGCCAGAAAGCTGCATTACACGAGAAGGCCGGCCAGCGACGGAAATTCATGAGCTGGCAAAAGAGAAGAACATTGACCTGATCGTGATGGGAACCCATGGCCAGTCGGGTTTAAAGCTTCTGCTCGGTTCGACGGCCAATAGCGTACTCCATGGTGCGACTTGCGATGTGCTGGCTGTTCGCGTTGGCGAGTAAGGCGCCTTAGGCTCACAGGAACAGGTTTGCGAGTCAGTTCAAGGGCTATCCAATAAGGCGCCGAGCACAGCGAGCTAAGCATGGGCTCGTTGCTGCTCGGTAAGCTTTAAGTTTTCCGGCGATGCTCCTCAGAGCATGGGTCATATTGCCTATCCATTTCTGGGCTACTTGAACGTTATCTGTGGCTCTCATTTTGTCCATCGTCTTTGATATGATCTTAGCCAAGCCATTGTTCAGGCAGCAATGGGGAGGGTCTTTCCGTATGCTTGAAAGTCTGGCTCGAGCGACGTTGACGTAGAGGACAGCCTCCGGAGCGCCACAGTGCGCGGCGGCGCCCCTATTCGAACCGAAAACCACAGATGCCTGTACTATCGCCCGGCATGTCATTAGCATGGTGACGTCGCGCGCCATACGTTAATTCGTTAGCGATAGAACCATAAAACCCACCAAGGGGGAGCTGAGGCTTCCCCAGACTGTCAGAGACTTGTTTCCGACAACCGTGCGTAGGAGCAGTCCGGGGTTTATAATGCTGGGGTGTGATAGGGGGAACCGCCTGCGAAGAGGCTTCACCGCTGAATTGCGAGGCTGATCGCGCGAGGCCGTGCGAGATATATGAATTCAAAGGAAAGTGAGATGTCTGGTAAAAACGTATTCTATGCCCAATCAGGTGGCGTCACTGCGGTGATCAATGCCAGTGCCTGTGGTGTGATTGAGGCGGTTCAAAAAAATCGCCAGTTCGGTAAAGTGCTGGCAGGTAAAAATGGCATTATCGGGGCTTTGCGTGAGGAGTTGATTGACACCTCGAAAGAGTCAAAGAAGTCTATCGCGGGTCTACGACACACCCCTGCAGGCGCCTTTGGATCATGCCGATACAAATTGAAGTCTGCCGCCGAAGCCCGTGCGGAATATGATCGATTAATAGCTGTTTTTAAAGCCCACAACATAGGCTATTTTTTTTACAATGGTGGTGGTGACTCGCAAGATACAGCAAACAAGGTGGCTGAATTCAGCCAGTCCGTGGGCTACCCTATTACCTGCATCGGGATCCCTAAGACCGTCGACAATGATCTACCCTTTACGGATTGCTCGCCTGGGTTTGGATCCGTTGCTAAGTATGTGGCGGTGTCGACTCGAGAAGCGGGTTTGGACGTCGCGTCGATGGCGGCAAGTTCAACAAAAATATTTGTTCTGGAAGTCATGGGTCGGCATGCCGGCTGGATTGCTGCCGCCGCTGGGCTCGCCAAAGACGACCCTCTGGCACCCCCCCATATTATATTGTTTCCTGAAATTGCGTTTGATAAGCAGGCATTTCTCAAGCGTGTGGCGCAGACCGTTAAAAAAGTCGGTTACTGCGTTATCGTCGCTTCCGAAGGTGCTCAGTACGCGGATGGTAGCTTCGTTGCGGATGCTGGCCTGAAGGATGCTTTCGGACACACGCAATTGGGCGGCGTGGCGCCGTCTCTGGTGGATATGATCAAGCTGGAACATGGGTTTAAGTGTCACTGGTCAGTGGCAGATTATCTCCAGCGTGCCGCAAGACATATTGCCTCAGCCACAGATGTGGAGCAGGCCTATGCCGTGGGTCAGGCTGCGGTAGAATTTGCTGCAGCCGGCAAGAACGCGGTTATGCCAACGATTGTTCGCGCCAAGACGAAAAAATACACATGGTCAATTGGCGAGGTGGCTTTGTCGAAGGTGGCTAATATTGAAAAGAAAATGCCGCGAGGTTTTATTACCAGGGATGGCTTTGGAATTACGCCACGTGCCGTGGACTACCTGGCGCCATTAATCAGAGGCGAAGATTACCCGCCCTATGTCAATGGGCTGCCGGCTTACGTTCGTATGAAAAATCAGTTAGTCCCCAAAAAGCTGCCGCGGTTTATTGTTGATTGACTTATTGTTGATTGACGCGAGCCTGATTGAGCAGAAAAGGAGGTTGGCATGCTCGGCATCTATCTGATCAATGGTTTGCTCATTACGTTGGCGGTCATCGTTCATTATGAAAGTCTCAGGTTGTTGTCGGTATTTATTCCGCGGCTGAGTATCGCCCACCGAATGCGCATCGTCGTGGGTATCTATGGAGCGCTCTGCGCCCACGTCGCCGAAATATGGCTATTTGGTTGGGGTTACTATTATATGTTGAGGAGCCAAAAATTTGGCTCCTTGCAGGGCAACTTTGACGGATCGCTACTCGATTGTGTTTATTTTTCGTTCACCAACTATACGTCCCTAGGCTATGGCGATGTAGAACCGTTAGGTGATATACGCTTCACCGCGGGCCTTGAGTCACTGACCGGACTCGTGCTGATCGGCTGGACCGCATCCTTTCTCTATGTCGAGATGTCTCGATTCTGGCATGAGTCATAGGGCGGGGAAAACTAGGCCTGAACCTTGCCCAACAGGGTTCTGAGCTCCTGGATATGTAAACTCATGTACTCTTTGAATATGCAGGCGGAGTGGGGTAGCACGACAACATCTGGATGGTCCCATAATGGCGAGTCGGCGGGCAACGGTTCAACTTCAGTGACATCAAGGCCCGCGCCTTGAATACCGGTATGGGTTAATGCCCAGAGCAAGCTTGCTGTGGGTAAGGTGGTGCCACGGCCAAAATTATAGAGATAAGCCCCTGTTTTGATCGACTTGAGGCGCTCACGGTTCATGAATCCTTGGGTTTGCTCGCCGCCGGGCAAAAGCAGAACAACGTGGTCAGCCTCAGCGAGGCGGTCATTCAGTGATTCGGCGGGGATATATTCAGCGCCGGAATCCGGATCAATACCGCTGGAACAGGATCGCCGGTGAGCATAAACACGAGTACCAAGTTGCGTCAGATAGCGAGCGCAGAATTTACCGATGCTACCGTAACCGATGATGACCACCGTTTGGCTACTGAGTAGCGGTGAGCTTTGCTGTTGGTTTCGATCCCACTGGTGCTGCTGCTGCAAGGCAAGCATGGCGCTGATACGGCGATTGAAGTGCAGCATCAGTCCCAGCATGGTTTCTGCGATCATGCTGCCGTGAAAAGTGCCCTGTGAAATAATCACCTTGCCGTCAGGGTCCTGCTGAATCCAGTCATGACCTGCGGCTGGAGTGAAAATTTGCTTCAGAGCCGGCGCCTTGGCGTACCAGCTGGCATCGAACCGCCAGGTGTCGAGCACTTCTATCTCGGGTAATGCCTGCAGTAGTTCAGCTTCGCTGGTCAGTTTAATAATCTCCCACCCAGGCAGTAGCTGTTGTAACAGTTGGTGGTGATCTGCTGAAAAGTGAAATGCGACTTCATCAGCAACCAAATAGACGTGGAGTCGAGGGGGTGTTGTTTTGTGTATTGTTGTCGTCATAAAGGCTGTCTATAAGAATGACAATGAAGCTGCCATTATAGAGATCATTGAGTTGAGTGGTCTTATTTAAGATATAAAAAAAGCGGGCTTAAGCCCGCTTTCTTTATACCTGATAGCGCGCCTTACAACAGCGGCGCTATAACCAGGCTGACAATCGCCATAACGTTGATCAAGATGTTCATGGCTGGGCCCGAAGTATCCTTGAACGGGTCACCAACTGTGTCGCCGACGACGAC
>DGOD01000218.1:5171-9876 GCA_002389265.1 Gammaproteobacteria bacterium UBA4475 | reverse complement strand
GCTAACATGCCGCCGAGGCTCTCTCCGCCTAAACCAAAACCAACGATTGCAGGCATTGAGATAGCAATTATCCCAGGCAGAATCATCTTCTTTAATGCTGCTTTAGTGGCAATATCGATACACTTAGTGTGGTCCGGATCAGCGGTACCTTCCATCAAACCCTTGATCTCACGAAATTGGCGACGAATTTCTTCAATCATCTCCATTGCAGCATCGCCCACAGCGGTCATGGTGATGGACGCAATCAAAAATGGTAGCGTACCGCCGATAAACATACCTACCAGTACTTTCGGATTGGAGAGTTCAAGGCTGAAGGTTGCGTTGTGAAGATGCATGGTTTCGACGAACGCCGCGATGATCGCCAGGGCTGACAGCGCTGCTGCACCAATAGCAAAACCTTTGCCGATCGCTGCCGTGGTGTTACCGACTTCATCGAGACCATCGGTAATCGCACGAATTTCTGCACCAAGGCCGCCCATTTCTGCGATCCCGCCGGCGTTGTCGGCAACGGGTCCGTATGCGTCGAGGGCCATGGTCATACCCACAGTGGCCAACATACCTACTGCTGCGATACCGACGCCATAAAGGCCTGCCAGATCTGTCGAAACGTAAATGATGGCGCTGATGGCGAGGATAGGAATGACAACTGACTGCATGCCCACCGCAAGTCCAGTGATCATGACTGTGGCGGTGCCTGTCTTACCAGATTCAGCTATGCTAATAACGGGAGCCTTGGAAGTATAGTACTCAGTGACGAGGCCAATGAGGATGCCACCCGCGGTGCCGGCGACTATCGCCCACCAGACATTCAGTGAAATGCCGGCAAAGTCAGTCAGGAAGTAGGCGCCGATAATCAAAGCCACTGCCGAGAGTTGATGGCCCATGCGCAGTGCGGTTTCCGGTGCGCTGTTAGACATGCTGCGAACCACTAGAATACCGATAATGGAACATGCCAAGCCGATTGATGCCAGTGCCAGAGGCAGGAACATCAGTGCTTGCTGGCCAGTCTCTGTCGCTAGTGGCGCCAGAGCGCTGATTCCGAATTCGCCACCGAGAGCCAGGGTTGAGGCAATCGCAATGGTTGCAATCATGGCGCCACAATAGGATTCGAAAATGTCAGATCCCATACCCGCGACGTCACCCACGTTATCACCGACATTGTCAGCAATCACGCCTGGGTTGCGGGGGTCGTCTTCTGGAATGCCGGCTTCGATTTTTCCCACCAGGTCAGCACCGACATCGGCGCTCTTGGTAAAGATACCGCCGCCGACTCGAGAGAATAGAGCAACACTGGATGCGCCCATACCAAAGCCATGGATCGCGTGAACGGCATCAGGATCACCGCCGAAGTACCAGTAGAGACCGCCAAGCCCAATCAGGCCCAGAGAAGCGACACACAAGCCCATGATCGAGCCGCCATAGAAGGCGACTGTCAGAGCGCCAGCGGCGCCAGAGGTCTGCGCGGCGTGAGTCGTTCGAACGTTGGCCTTGGTGGCCGCAAACATACCCAGATAGCCAGCCAGTGCAGAGGTGAGTGCACCGACTGCAAACGCCAGAGCCGTATTTATGCCCAGTGGCGACACGAGCAGGATGAGGAATAAAGGCGCAGCGAATAGAAAAAGCATGCGGTATTCGCGATGCATAAAGGCCATGGCCCCTTCATGAATAGCTTTAGCGATTTTCTTGATCTTTTCTCCGCCCTCTTCATATCTTGTCATCACAACATAAATAACAAGGGCGCAAACCATTCCGAGCACACCGAATAAGGGTGGCAAGCTTGTATCAAACATATCAGTCATAGTCAGTTCCGATCGGATTATTATTAGGGATCTTTCTACTTTTTTTCCGGCTTGCCGAAGCAGGCTGCGGTTAGCCGGGCTACATAGTACAAAAGAGTGAGCTTAGGTTGAACTGCCAATATACGCTAAATGGCGAATAATAATGAAAAATCTCCCGATTTGACCTCAAGAGATCTTTCCAATATCGAAATCAGCCTTCGGTGAGTAAGCGGCGAAGGTCAATAATCGCCGCATTGGCTCTGGATATATGCGCTCCCATCACCAGCGAATGATTGGCGAGAATACCCAACCCATCACCGTTGAGGATTAGGGGGCTCCAGAGGGTGTCCTGAGTCGGTTCAAGTTCACGAATAATTTGGCGTAAGCTGATTAAGGCATTTTTTTTCTCAAGTACGTCCTTGAAGTCGATCTCTATAGCGCGCAATAGATGTAGCAGTGCCCAAGTGGTACCTCGGGCTTCGTAAAAAACATCGTCAAGCTCTGTCCAGGGCGTTTTTACTTCGGTTTCAGGTTGGCTTGAAGTTGATTGAGTGGCGGCTGGGTCGCCAGCCAGGGCGGTGTTCAATTGGCGTTTACCCACGCTGGCACTCAATCGCTGAGAGAGGCTGCCGAGTCGGGTTTCGACTTCCGACAGCCAGGTCTGGAGATTATCCGCTCGCGCGTAAAATTGAGCCGATGGCTGATCCAGTGCGCCCAAGCGTGCGAGGTAATCTTCCAGGGCAATGATCCCTCGATCGTATTCGTCCTCGCTGGCGGGTAGCATCCAGCTGTCGCTATCAAAGTAAAATTGATTCTCGGCGGTGACCAGACCAATATCTTCTGTGGATTGGGACTGAGAGCGGCTCAGATTATTTCTCAAGGTACGCGCCATATCTCGAATTTGGACTAAAACGCCAAACTCCCAGTTCGGTACATTGTCCATCCAGATTCCTGGTGGAAAAACGTCATTCGTTAAATAGCCGCCGCGTTTGTGTAGCAATCGATCGGCGATGCCGATGGTTGCCGCCACGGTCGTACTTCCACGAACGACGCGGACGCCGACTTTCTCGGTCTCGGCCGCGGTTAACGCCACGACGTCAAACTGTTCCGGCTCCGAATCCCATAGATAGCTGACGATACTAATGGCGACTAAAATCGATAGGAATAATGTACCGAGGCCCTTGCTGAGAGAGCCAGAGGTAGCTGACACTTCGAAACTGTCGGAAAGTCCGGATTTGATTTTATCGAAAGCGCTCAAGGTTTGTTCACCGAGGAGAATGATTAGGCAGCTATATTAACGAAAAACCGCTCACGGGTCTGCGTCCATCTGTCCGCTGGTCGCTGCGGAGTTAATCAAATAAAGCGGTTGGCGAATATTCTCGTCAGCGAACGTACAGACTAACCCTTGTCTGGTTGTTGAACTCAAATTGAGCCCGGATGCGTTTGCTCGTTGTCTGGTTCAAATATTGGTAGATCTGCCTGCCGAGAGCGTCGGAGCTGGCGCCAATAATGATGGATGCGTTGGTCTGCTCGATTTGCCGGGCCACCTTTTGCAGGATCGCGACAGTGGCCAGCGCTGCCTGGGTGTTGGGATAATCCGCGTTCTGCGGCGCTGGAATTGGCGATTCAGGGTCTGCTGCGGCCAGTGTTCGATTGACGGCCGCGAGGGACTCCAAGGCGGCATCAGGCAAAAAATAATCGACACTGTGGCTACGCTGTTGTTCATCGATCATGTTCGCAATGGCCGAAATGCCCGTATGGTGGGGATCCACCGAGCGGGCTTTGTTCACGAAGTCTTTAGCGCTGTGCCGCTTGCCTTTGGCCGCCTGGCTAATGGCTAATTCCAAGTAAGCATCGACAATTCTGGATAGGCCGAGCAGCGCCTCGGGATTTTCAGGCTCAAGGTTAAGTACCTGCGAGTATCGCAGATAGGCATTGTCATCATCTGGGGTCGTAAACCGGCTGTTGCGCAGCGCATCGTGGCCAGCGTTGAGTAACTCGATGATATGCTGTCGGCTTGACCCAGACGCTGGCACTTTCGGCGCTGAAGCCTGTGCGGTGGCAGTGACTGGCGCTATACTTGTGGGTGTCGGCAGCGCAAGCTGACAACCTGATAGCGCGAGGGTCAGGAAAATAGAGCAGATATTGTGGAATCTGTGCGGCAATATAATAAGTTATCCCATGGGTGAATGAACATTGATGAAAACCATGATGGAAACCGTGACGCGAAGCATAAAGCATGGCCTGTTAATCGTGCTGAGCTCTTGGCTCTTCGCCGCAGTTGCGGTTGCGTCCGAGTTTCGCAGCATATCGTTTCCCGTCAATGGGGCGCAGACCTACTTGCCTGTAGATCAAGCGTTCCAGTTTACCGCTTTACAGGACAATGAGCAGCTGCTTCTGCGCTGGCAGATAGCGCCAGGCTACTATTTATATCGTGATCGAATCAAAATACGGCAAGCAGACTTGGTTTTATCGGTAGTATTGCCCGAGGGCATAGAGAAGCAGGATGAAACTTTTGGTCTGGTGCAGGTGTTTTATGGTTTATTGGAGCTCACCGTGCCACTGAGCGATGGATTGGACCCGGTGCATATCGAATATCAAGGTTGCGCCGAAGCTGGGTTGTGTTATCCGCCCAGGTGGCAGTCAGTGCCTTTGAGGTGACTCTGCCGCGATAACAGGCCGGCTCCTGGGTGAATATCACAGTAAAATAACGATAAAATCAGCAACTTAATTCTGGAAAGCGACAAAATGGCGAAAATACTTGTGCTAAACGGTCCGAACCTTAACTTACTCGGTCAGCGTGAACCGGAAGTTTATGGTCATGGGACGCTCGCTGATATCATCCAAGATCTGGTTGCTCAGGGTTTGGCAGCGGGGCATGAGATTTTGGCGGTGCAAAGTAATGCCGAGCATGAACTGATTGATCG
>DGOD01000218.1:0-5080 GCA_002389265.1 Gammaproteobacteria bacterium UBA4475 | reverse complement strand
TTGGGGGTTGCCATTCCTTTTATCGAAATCCATCTCTCCAATGTGCATAGCCGGGAGGAGTTTCGACATCATTCCTACTTGTCCGATGTTGCAGTAGGGGTGATTACAGGCCTCGGTGCGCAAGGTTACGGCCTGGCGCTGCAAGCGGCGATGGCGCGCCTGTAAAGTATCAGCTGCCAGCAGCAAGGCAGTGGGCTGTTCCTTGACGCATACCGATGGCTTGAGAGTATTGGCCTGACCAAATGTCGAAGCCACCACCTAAAGTACATTTAACAGTACATTTAATGGGGTGTTCGACGGCAAAGTGTTGGAGCATGAAGTACGGGTTTTAGGCGCAGCAAGTTGGCCCCGTTCCACAACAATAAGCGGGCAAGGTTTTGATTGGTAGCATGAGAGCTGAAATGACTTTCTTGGGTGCCAGAGACTCGAATATTAGAATTACGAACAACATAGGATGTGAACGCACCGTGGAATGGAAAACCGTAGCCGTCGCTGGCACAACCGCCAGCCTGGTATTGATAGAAGATATATTTTGGGACACCGGCGCCGTCTCTGTCACGGTGATTGACGCCGAAGATCAGCCAATTTACGAGCCTGGCCCCGGCGAGGAGCCGGTTTGGGAAAATGTTATTGTGACCGGTCTGTATGCGGAGGATGTTGATATCGATGGCGTCCGTGGTCGGTTTTCTGAAGCCGGCTTTGAGTTACTTTTCGTTGAGGTCGTGGGTGATCGCATCTGGGAGCGCGAGTGGTTGACGCGATTTCACCCCATGCAGTTTGGCCAGCGTCTTTGGGTTTGCCCTTCAGGTCGCGAAGTGAATGCCGATGATGCCATCATTATTCAGCTTGACCCCGGGCTGGCATTTGGCACGGGTACCCACGCGACCACACGATTGTGTCTTGAGTGGCTCGAAGGCAACATCGTCCCCGGCCAACAGCTGTTGGATTTTGGCTGCGGGTCAGGAATCCTCGGCATAGCGGCGCTCTTGCTTGGTGCCGATCATGTGCGGGCGATAGACAATGATCCTCAAGCGCTGGTCGCGACCCTGGATAATGCCACACGTAATCAGGTTCAAGAGCAACTATTGATCTCGATGCCGGAGGCACTGGTGGCCTCGAGTTTTGATACGGTTGTTGCCAATATCCTTGCTCAACCGTTGATTGACCTGGCGGAGCATCTTATTGCCAGCTTGAAACCCGGCGGCCACGTGTTGCTGTCTGGCATCATGGTGGGTCAAAAGGATTGGGTCAAAGCCGCATACGCGAAGCTGGAATTTGTCGCTGAGGGGGAGTTGGATGGTTGGGTTAGTCTTGCTGCCAAAAAGCCAGGTTAGCCTGTGAGTTCCGTGGATAATATAACCCGCTGTCCGCGCTGCCAGACGTCCTTTCGAGTGACCGGTGTGCAGCTGAACGCGGCGGGTGGCGCTGTTCGCTGCGGCTCCTGTCTGGAAGTATTTCAGGCAAGCGCCTATTTATTGGATCCCAAGGGTGAGGCTGACATGGACGACACGGTCGCTGCCATTGGTGATTCTGTGGCGGACGACGAGGAGGCTGTAGCGGCGCCGAATGGTGCCCATACGCTAAGCCCTGAATCGGCTGACGGAGACGGAATCCCGTTGGCGTTGGTGAGCGATGTCCTAAACGATGAGAATGTTGCCGGCGGCACCGAAAACCCTGCCTTAGAAGAGGCTGTTGTTGAGGTGGCCGATATTGTCACTGGCGTGAAAGTTGTTGATAGTCTCGACGACGACATGCTGGACAGTGACGAATACTGGTCTGAGGAGGAGGCAACGCACGCCGGCCCCGGGCTCTCTGACGATGACATGTTGGATGTCGTGGCGGAGAGAGGGGATGAGACTGTTCAATCATTACTAGAGACGGTGGCAGATGCCGAGCCAGACACGCCGGATCAGAGTGAGCTGCAGAGTTTGGCTTTTGAGTCATTGGACCCTGCGGAGATCTTCGGCGACCCAGAGGCGCCGAGCGTATTGCGCCAATGGCCCTGGGCGCTTGGCGCGCTGTTGCTGCTCTTGGTCCTCGGGGCACAATATACCTGGTCTGCGAAGGACCGCCTGGCGCAAAACGTAACAATAAGGCCTTACTATCAGCAGTTTTGTCGGTATGTTGGTTGCCAGCTTAAGACCTATCAAAACAGCGCTGTTCTGGCCACCACCGATTTGGTCGTGCGCAGCCATCCGACAATACCGAATGCTCTGAAGGTCGACGCGATCATCAAAAATGCGGGGGCCTTTGGCCAATTATTTCCAAACCTGACATTATCCTTCGTCGACGTTAACGGTGCGCGCGTCGCCCAACGGACGTTTAAGCCGGCAGACTATCTTGCAGGAGAGTTGGTGGGGTTGCGATATATTTCCGCTTATACGGAGGTTCGGTTTTCGTTGGCGATCGTCGATCCAGGTAAAGCCGCGCTGAGCTATCGTCTGACCATTGAGCCCGCTTCGTGATTGATCCTGGATTACGGTAAGATATCGAGCTTTGACTCAAAACGACCGATGGAAAGTCTATGTTAACGATCGGGCCTCATCAGCACGCCAGTCAAGTGATCATCGCACCTATGGCCGGTGTGACAGATAAGCCGTATCGAAATATGTGCCGAGAATTCGGGGCGCACTGGATGGTGTCTGAAATGATCACCAGCGATGTTCGCTTGTGGAAGTCCGTGAAATCCCGTCAGCGCCTTGCCTATCATGATGAGCCGGGGCCGCGCTGGATTCAGATTGCCGGTGCAGAGCCTGAGATGATGGCTGAAGCCGCGAGTTTGAATCAGGGTCGCGGGGCTCAAATTATTGATATCAATATGGGTTGCCCGGCCAAAAAAGTCTGTAATAAACAAGCGGGCTCGGCTTTGCTGCGGGACGAAAAGCTGGTGGCTAAGATTCTTGAGGCTGTGGTGGCCGCCGTTGACGTCCCGGTAACCCTCAAGATTCGGCTCGGCTGGTGCAAAGAAACCCAAAATGCGCCAACGATCGCGCGAATTGCTGAGTCCTCAGGAGTGTCGCTTTTGACCGTACACGGCCGAACGCGCGCCTGTAAATTTGCAGGGGATGTTGATTATCAGGCGATTGCCGGTGTTGTTGATGCGGTTAGCATCCCTGTGGTTGCCAATGGCGATATTGATTCAGCGCAGAAGGCTCGTGTCGTGCTAGATCAGACTGGTGCAGCGGCTGTCATGTTGGGTCGGGCAACTCAGGGTCATCCTTGGCTTGCGGCAACGGTGGATCATTACCTGCGAACGGGAGAAATGAAAATAAATCCCGTAGAAAGTGAGATAAAACGCGCGCTGATCGTACACGTAGGAGACCTTGTACAATTTTACGGCGAGGTGCTTGGAGCCCGTATTGCTAGGAAACACGTGGGATGGTACCTCTCGGGTCGAGTAAGCGTTGAATTTATGCGTAAGTTCAATGGCTTGCAGTCGGCTGAGGAACAGGTGGAAGCAATAATCGAGGCATTCTTGGAAGAGATGGCGGCTTAAACCGGTGGAGGTACCATATATGTCGATACACGAAGAGTCAGAAAAGAACACGCAAACTAGCAGCCGAATGAGCGACGTGATTGAGGGGTATAACGCGGGTGCTGAGGCAGAACCCCTGTTAAGTCATTCGGTGACGGCGTCGGTTAAGGCCTATATCAGGGCGATGGACGACCAGCCATTATCTGATTTATACGAACTGGTGATGTGCGAGGTTGAAATGCCGCTATTGACTTGCGTTTTGCGTCACACCCGACAGAACCAGAGTCTGACCGCAGAAATTCTCGGCCTAAACCGCGGTACTTTGCGGAAAAAAATGAAAAAGTACGGCATGTTGTAGGCGTGTACGTTAGCCTGGCAATTCCAATTTAGCGGGTAGGTGTGTAAAATATTTGGATTAAAAAAAGGACGGGTAACCGTCCTTTTTGCATTTCAGTGTTTTATTTTGCAGTGTTTTGTTTTGCAGTCTTTTTGTTTGTTAGTCAATGATGATTATGGCGTCGAAGATAACCTATGAATAATTATAAAATCAATACAGCGCTTCTCAGCGTCTCAGATAAATCCGGCCTGTTAGCGTTAGCCCAGGCACTTTCAGGTTACGGCGTTCAAATGCTGTCTACCGGTGGTACTCACAAGCTGCTGCACGACAATGGCGTGAGTGTTCAGGAGGTCTCGGACTATACGGGTTTCCCTGAGATGATGGATGGCCGGGTGAAAACCCTGCATCCGAAGATTCATGGTGGTCTGTTGGGGCGACGCGAGGCAGATGGTAGTGGTATTGATACCGCTGTGATGCAGGCCCATGGTATTCAAGCGATTGATCTTGTGATTGTGAATTTGTATCCGTTTGAGCAAACCATCAAAAAGCCTGGCAGCACTTTTGCCGAGGCCATTGAAAATATCGATATCGGTGGTCCCGCCATGCTGCGCTCCGCAGCTAAGAATTTTGCCAGTGTGGCCGTTGTTGTGGATGTGGCTGATTACTCGCTTATTCTTGAAGAGATGGCGCAATCCGATGGCTGTATCTCCTACGCCACTCGATTTCGACTGGCCGTCAAAACCTTCGAGCATGTTGCTCGCTACGATGCGGCGATCAGTAATTATCTCGGCAGTATTCAGCCCGACTCCGAGGCGCGGTTGCAGTTCCCGCAAACCATGACCCTGCAGTACAGTCTTAAGCAAGGCATGCGCTATGGTGAAAATCCGCACCAGGCAGCGGCTTTTTACGTTTCGGCAGAGGCGGGTATGGGCAGTGTGGCGGGGGCCAACCAACTGCAGGGTAAAGCGCTGTCGTTTAACAATGTCGCCGATACAGATGCCGCATTGGAATGCGTGCGAGCTTTTGCGGAGCCAGCTTGTGTCATCGTCAAGCATGCTAATCCTTGTGGGGTTGCNNTGTTGGCATACCAACACGCCTTCGCGACGGATCCGACTTCAGCCTTTGGCGGTATTATTGCCTTCAATCGCCCGGTCACTTTGGCGGTCGCGACGGACATTGTTGACAAGCAATTCGTTGAAGTGGTTATCGCCCCTTCTATTGATGCCGATGCGCTGGCGGTGTTTGCGAAGAAGAAAAATGTCAGAGTG
>DGOD01000113.1 GCA_002389265.1 Gammaproteobacteria bacterium UBA4475 | reverse complement strand
ACAGCGGCGACGATTGTCCCGGCGGTTGCCGACAAGGTGGCCCATGTCACGCAACTACAACGCTCACCCAGCTATTACATCTCCATGGACAACTCTGCTGAGGAACCCATGATTGAAGAACTCCGCGCACTGGATGTCCCGCTGGAATGGATTCACGGCATCAAAAAACGCCAGGCGCTGGCATTCGGCGAGGACATTACTGCTCGGTCGATGGCGGATCCTGCGGCCACAAAAACTGAACTGGTGGACCTGGTTGCCGCTGAATTGCCCGAGGGCTACGACGTCGAAACCCATTTCACACCCGAGTACGACCCCTGGAAGCAGCGTCTTTGCCTGTTACCCGACGGCGATCTGTTCAAGGCCATCAAGTCCGGCAAAGCCTCCATGGTCACCGATCATATCGACCGCTTCGTCGAAAATGGCATCTTGCTAAAGTCCGGTGAGATCATCGAGGCAGACATTATTGTTAGCGCCACGGGCATTGAACTCTGCGGCTTGGGCAATATCGCCTTTGATATCGACGGTAAAAAAGTCGACCTGCCAGAACGCTGGACTTACCGCGGCGTCATGGTCTCTGACATTCCCAATCTGGCTTGGATCTTTGGCTACATTCGTACTTCATGGACCATGCGCTCTGATATGATCGCGCACTATATCTGTCGTGTATTGAATCACATGGATGAACAGGGCGTGCGTCAGGTGACGCCGCGCTTGCGACCTGAAGATCAAGGCATGAACGGCAAGGGTTTCATCAACACCGATGACTTTGCACCTGGTTATATACAACGGGGCGGACCAAGGTTGCCGCGGCAAAGCGATGTCGGTCCTTGGATTAACAGCCAGGATTACTATGCGGAAAAGGATATCTTACCAGTGGCACCTCTGGATGACGGCGTGCTCAACTTTGATAACCCAGCACCCAAGACCCTGGTTGCTTAGGCGACCTTAAAATCGCTGGGCTGAGAAGTCCTCAAGGCTGACCGGTGAGGTATCACCGGCGATCAGCGCACTGACCATCGCCGCTGTAACGGGGGCGAGGGTCAGGCCAATATGGCCGTGACCGAAGGCGTAGACCACATCGTTACCTGAACGAGATGCTGAAATCACGGGCCGACTGTCGGGAATGGAAGGCCGAAAACCCAGCCAGGTTCGACTGGGTTTACCCAAGTCTGGAAAATACTGCTTAATCCCGCGTTCCAAGGTATCCAGTCGGTGCTGTGACGGTGTTGGACTCAAGCCGCCCAGTTCAACCGTACCCGCCACCCGCAACCTGCCCGTCATGGGACACATATAAAAGCCCTGGGTATTGGCGCACGCTGGTCGCTGCAACAAGGGTTCGGCAAGGTCATATTCGAGATGATAGCCGCGCTCAGTATCCAAGGGTATGCGATCCCCCGCCTGTTTAGCCAAGTCACGGGAATGGGCCCCCGCAGCAATCACAACCTGCCGCGCGCGAACGACCGACTTGTCTGCCAGCACCACCCGCACGCCGCCTGACTGCCGCTCAATGCGTAGAGCGGCGGATTGATGGAACTCAACTCCTGCAGCCTGGATAAACTGATACAGTCGCGTCATCACCTGACCCGGATCACTTAAGAATATTGCGTCCGGAAAATAGGCAGCACCACCATCGATCTCTGGCAGATTCGGCTCCAATTGGCTCAGCTCCTGGGGGCTGAGCATCTCACCGTTAATACCCATCGACCGGCGGAAGGCAATATCTTGCTTGCCCCGATCGAAGCTCGCCGGATCATCATAAAGATAGAAGCAGCCACGGGCTCGGACCAGCGACCGGGCACCAATCTGCTCCGCCAACGCCCGCCAACGAGGAGCCGCATCAGCCAGAATATTCGCCAAAGCCTGAATATTCCCTTGAGTCGCGCCTGGAAACGATTGAAAAAAGAACCGTATCAGCCAGGGTGCCAAGGTAAACAGTGCCGCTCTACGAATCGACAAGGGGCTATTTTTATCAAACAACAGTGCGGGCAAATTGCGCAGCACCGCAGGAGAACCCACGGGCATAATCGCATAGTCTGCTATAGTGCCCGCATTGCCGTAAGAAGCACCACTGCCAGGCTCAGACGGGTCTACCAATATCACGGAGCGACCGGCTTCGAGCAATCGTTGGGCTATGGTCATACCCATGACACCGGCACCAATCACCAGGATATCAGCCTCTTTAGAGCTTGCTGATGTGGCGGTACTGTCATTCATTGGCTTGCTCCAAGCGAAAACATTCCCTTAGCATAGTGTTGTGCTCGGCAACGCTGATGAGACTCGAGATAGNNGTTCGAAAGATGGTTCGAAAGATGGTTCGATAGGCAAGTCATCCAACCAACGATCAATTCTGCCGTATCTGTCTCGGCGATAGTGTCGCTTTTTGGAAGAATAACCATCTCTATTTTCTCAGTGCAAAGCAAAGATCATAACCCCCCCTTCGTTGATCAACCAGCGCACCAGGCGATGATTCGAGGCGTAAACGAGGCTCTCTAGAATCCAAGATGCAAGACCCGTGGCCAGCTGCCGCGATTCCGCGCCACTCATTTTCTTCAAGAGTGGCTGGCACCGGTTAGGCTAAGTTCAGCAACAAGAAGCCCAGGGGCACCAGCGGATGTCTATCCAACAAACTGACATAAGCCATGTTGACGAACAAATAGGCTGACTCAAAGCCGAGTCAGCCCTCCCGTGACACCCTGTCCACCTTGAGCGCTCATCGGCGCTATGCCAACGTTGCAATTGCGCCCCCGTAACTATTAAGCTGGCCCCTTTGCGTGACTCAGAGAACAAAATGCTAGCACTTAACGCCAGGACCTCTGCCGACCAGATCGTCGCAAGTCTAGACTTATCGGATAAACTCGCGATCGTGACAGGTGCCAACACAGGCATCGGCTTTGAGACAGCGAGAACCCTGGCGGCAGCCGGAGCCCATGTAATTTTTGCCTGTCGGTCGGCGACCACAGGCCAAGCCGCGGTGCTGAAAACGCGGCAGTTACACCCGAATTGCCAGGTTGAGTTTCTGCCGCTGGACCTGGCCAGCGCGAGCAGCATTATCGCGTTTTCAGAAAAGCTCGACGCTGAGAAAATCGACATCTTGATCTGCAACGCTGGCCTTATCAGCACTGATTTCCAGCCAACTCGCGAAGGTCTGGAGCAGACGGTAGGCGTCTGTCACTTTGGGCACTTCCTGCTGACAAAACTACTGATGCCGCGCTTACTTAACGCGTTGGAATCTCGAGTCGTCATGGTCTCAAGCGAGTCCCATCGGGCGCCGAAGACGCTCGACTTCAACCGTTTTCCATTGACTCACGAGACATTTCGTACTTGGACTGCCTACGGCCAGGCCAAGCTGGCGAATGTGCTGATGGCAAATGAGCTGCAGCGACGTTATGCCAAACAGGGGTTGAGCGCCTGTTCATTGCATCCTGGCACGCTGGTGACGACTGACATCGGTCGTGGCTCAGCCTTCATGCGAATCCTGATGAAGCTCATCAGCCCTTTGACCAAAAATGTGAACCAAGGTGCTGCGACCACCGTGTATTGTGCGGTCGAGCGCAATCCCAAGAAGATCGCCGGCCTGTACTTCTCGCATTGCCAACCAGCCACTATGTCAGCGCAAGCCGCTGATGAGACGGTCGCGACGCGGCTCTGGGAGCTCAGCGAAGAGTGGGCGCAAAGCACGATCAAAGCCATTCGCGGCTAGCGTTTCACGAACCACCTGCCGGAAACTACACCCCAGCGACCTCATGCAGTTCGTTGGGGAATCCTATTCATTTGGCTTTTCACGGTCTGAGTTAGGGATCCTCAGCATCTTAACTACGCTAACGCTCGACTCATCGGAAATACCTGTGTCGAGGTAGCCCATTCGGCCAGAATAGGCGCCAAGCAGGTTCTATTGCCACTGCGAACTACAACGCTGTCTCTGCGCTGCAGTCATGGAGTTCCGTTTCGCAGGAACAGTCGTCCACACCTAATTCATCAACGAACAAAGAGCCATCATATGAAGCAATTACTAGCGGTCTGTGCGTTTCTGATGTATTCCAGCGTGTCTTTCGCCAACGCCAGCTTCGAGCCCAATACCCTGGGAGGCAATGACGAGGTACCCAACAAATTGATCGAAAGCCTGCTCGAGGATCAGGAGGCCAAGACAGTACTCGAGACCCCCTATATGGCTTTTTATGAAGTCAAAGGTAAGGTCAGTGGTAATAAGATGAGGTTCGATGACATCATTAAGAACCGCTCCTTTCCCGACGAGCGACTGGCAGCCCTAGCGCTGGGTATCGCGGCCATGGCTAACCGTCCGGCGTTCACTACGGGCAGTCGCATCCAGCCCTCGGCTATGGCTTATGTTGTGTTTTACGACGGTAAAATCGATGCTATTGCCCCTGAACGACGCATGCTTCTGCCCACATCCGTAGATAAGGAACCCAATACAACCGCC
>DGOD01000056.1 GCA_002389265.1 Gammaproteobacteria bacterium UBA4475 | reverse complement strand
GATACTCGGACCGGTGAATACCAGAATCGAGTAAAGTCCTGACCCATGAACTGGCAGGCGTCTACGGGCAAAGTAGCCTTGCAGCAGCGGGCTAGCTTATTAATGCTGGTCAGAGACTTTTTCCATCGTCGGCAGGTGCTTGAGGTCTCGACCCCGGTACTCGGCGCTGCCGGCGTGAGCGATGTTCATCTCGAAAACCTCATGGTCGCAGCGCCGGAACGCGACTACTATTTGCAAACATCTCCGGAATACGCCATGAAGCGTTTGTTGGCCTCTGGCAGTGGTCCCATTTACCAGCTTGGACCGGTGTTCCGTGGTGCTGAAGTCGGTCGTCGGCATAACATTGAATTCACCATGCTCGAATGGTATCGGCCTGGATTTACCCTGGCAGCGCTTATGCTCGAGGTGGTCAATCTCATCACAGCCGGCGCGAATCTGTTCGGGTCCGATATCAAGGCGCCGGTGTTGGTCACTTACGGGGATCTGTTTGCCCGCCAATTCGGAGTTAACCCCCATCGGGCGAGCCTGCAGACCTTGCAAGGTTTGGCGCAGACTCACGGTGTTGCGGTTGATCACATAACCGATCATGGTGACCAGGCGACCATTAATGACTATCTTGACACCCTGTTTTCGGCTGCCATTGAGCCTGGACTCGATGATCTGACGGTGGTCAGCGATTTCCCTGCAGGCCAGGCAGCGCTGGCTCGAACTTATGCTGACGAGCACAATGATCGAGTTGCAGAGCGGGCCGAGATCTATTGGCATGGATGCGAACTGGCCAACGGCTATGCCGAGCTGGTGGATCCGGTGGCGCTGCGGGGTCGTCTGCTCAGGAATAACCAATGGCGCGCGACTCGTGGCTTACACAGCGTTGCTCTGGATGAGAAACTGCTGGCCGCGATAGCCTTTATGCCTGCTAGTGCAGGTGTTGCGATGGGATTCGACCGATTCTTAATGCAGGTCACCGGACGATCCCACATTGACGAGGTCATCAGTTTTACTGCGGCGCGGCTTTAGGGTGCCAGTGTATCCAGCGCCAGAGCCTGGCCCATTTTGACGAGATTCTGCCCGCCAACCTGCCAATTGACACGGCGCTCCAGCAGGACGATGGCGGTTGAGCCCATAAGGAACTTGCCGAGTTCTTCGCCCTGATCAATTTGCCGAGTGGGTGTGAATATTTCCTGGCATAACCTGCCAGCTGGGTAGGGTGCTTTTTGCCAGGCTGTTTGGATCCCGGCGACGATCATGGCGCCTACCATGACCACGGCCATGGCGCCGAATTCAGTGTCGAAGTGCATCACGTAACGCTCATTATCGGCAAATAAATCAGGAACGGCTTGGGCGGTAGCGTCGTTCACTGAGAATAGTTTGCCGGGTACGTAAGTCCCCGAGTGTAATTGTCCAGCAACAGGGTTGTGAACTCGGTGGTAATCCTTGGGCGACAGATAAATCGTGATAAAGCTGCCGTTGTGGAAACGGCTGGCATCAGCGCTGGCAAGCAATTTCTCCACTGAATAGTTGAGGCCTTTGGCTTGAATAATCTGGTTCCCATTAATATCGCCGCAGGCCGACACGCAGCCGTCAGCAGGCGAGCTGACCAGGCCGCTGATCGGGCGTAGGCCAGGTTTGAGTCGGCGTGAAAAAAACGCGTTAAAGGTCGGATAATCTGCCAGGTTGGCGGATTCGGCTTCAGTCATATCGACGTTGAAGAGGCGAACAATGACTCGAATGAAGGTATTTTTGATCCATGTTACCCGTGATGACGCCACCAGGCCCACCAGACGTGACAGGAGATGCTGGGGGATCAGGTACTGTATGCGAATAAACAGCCGGCTCATAAATGGACGACCGCAGTGGTTGTCCATTGTCCCGTCATCGCAAGGCTGGGCGCCGCCTGTTGGGTTGCGAGCTGCCGTGCTGCCGCTGACAATACGGATAGGCGGCATGATTGCACGAATTCAATCACAGATGGCTGCATAGGGGGTCCAAAATTGGTTTAAAAGGCATTCTACGGGATGGGGCGGCTTATTTGCCAACCCTGATTATGTTGTGGCGCTAAAGTTACACTGCGTCCAGAGGGCTAAATCAGTTAAGATGGCGGGTATTCAGTGCGAGCGGGCAGAAGGGTTTGAAGATGGCATATTCGGAAAATTTGGTCTGGATGGACCTCGAAATGACTGGCCTGGATCCAGAGGTCGAGCGCATTCTGGAGATTGCGACCATCATCACGGACTCAGCACTTAACGTCATCGCGGAGGGACCAGTATTCTGTATTAGCCAACCACAGTCATTATTGGATGCTATGGATGAATGGAATACATCTCACCATACGGCTTCGGGTCTGGTTGATCGGGTCAAGCGTGAAGGCGTCAGTGAGCAGGTGGCCGCGGAACAAACCTTGGCATTCATCCAACAGCATGTGGAACCTGGCCAGTCGCCACTGTGTGGAAACTCTATCGGCCAGGACCGGCGATTTTTGGTCAAGTATATGCCTGAGCTTGAGTCCTACCTGCACTATCGCAACATTGATGTCAGCACAGTCAAAGAGCTTGCCGTACGCTGGCGGCCGGACGTCCATCAGAGCATTAAGAAAACCGGCGCCCATCGCGCGGTTGATGATATTCGAGAGTCGATTGCCGAGTTACAAGCTTACCGTCAGCAGTTCTTTCGGCTCCAGCCTTAGGTGCTGAGATTGGGTCGACGTTCATCCAGTGCCGCCATCGCCCAGGTAATATGTTCCTGTACCAGGGGCGGGGCTGCCGCCAGGTTGGTGGCGAGCACCTGATACACTTTTTCGTCAAAGTCACAGTTCCCTAATGCGACGGCGATGTTGCGGCGCCAACCCAGATAGCCTGTGCGCCTGATGGCAGAACCTTGCGTTCGGCTTAAGAACTCCGTTTCATTCCAGAGGAACAGCTCTATTAGCGTGCTGGCGTCCAGTTCGTTGCGGGGATTGAAGTCCGTAACCGAGCTCACCTGGGCAAATTTATTCCAGGGGCAGAACAATTGGCAGTCGTCACAGCCAAAGATGCGGTTGCCCATAGGGGCACGAAACTCGACGGGTATGCTACCTCGATGTTCGATCGTCAAATACGAAATACAGCGCCGGGCATCGAGTTGATACGGTGCAATGATAGCGGCCGTGGGGCAGACCTCAATGCAGCGATTGCAGGAGCCGCAGTGATTAGTGGATTGAGGTTCGCTAAGCGACAGGGGCAGATCAGTGAAGATTTCAGCCAGGAAAAAAAATGAACCGGCAGACTGGTTAAGCAGTAGCGTATTCTTGCCAATCCAGCCGAGTCCAGACTTCTCGGCGAGTGCCTTTTCGAGAATAGGTGCGCTGTCCGTGAAGACCCGCGCGCTGTGGTGGTCTATGCCATGGTCGAGCAAATAGTCATTGATGCGTTTCCAGAGCTTGACTAGCCTGCGGCGAATAACTTTGTGGTAGTCACGACCGAGGGCATAGCGCGCGACATAAGCGTCCGCGGGAGATTCTAGCTGTGCCAGCGGTTCGGTCCCGGCAGGTAAGTAATCCATGCGCAGCGTGATCACGCGAGTAACGCCTGGCACCAATTCAGAGGGTCGACTGCGCATTCGACCGTGGTGCCCCATATAGGCCATCTCGCCATGGAAGCCCTTGTCCAGCCAAGTTTGCAGGCGGGCCTCATGGTCACCCAGCTCCGTGTCGGTAATGCCGACCTGCTGAAACCCCAATTCCTGAGCCCAGCTTTCTAGCTGGCGGCCAAGAGATTGATAGACCTCCCGGGGCTCCTGGTCTGTGTGGGGAATGATTGACATAAGTACTAGTTTCGCAAAAAAGGCTTCGAAAGGCGTTTTTTTAGACGCTATGGGCGCTGCATACCTTATAATTGCGGTATCTGAATTGCCACGAAAACCATACTGTGAACCCAGATAACCTGCCTGACCGACTTCATACCGCTGCCAGTGTCCGTGAAATGGACCGCGTCGCTATTGAAGATCTTGGGATTCCGGCGATCACGCTGATGCGCCGTGCCGGCGTCGCTTGTGTCGACATACTCACGACCCAGTGGCCCGCTGCAAGACACATTTGGATAATGTGTGGCAGCGGTAACAACGCTGGCGACGGTTACATTATCGCTGGCAAGCTGGCCGAGCAGCACTTGCAGGTCACAGTCAGAATGCTGGGCGATATGGGCAAGGCCAGTCCGGCCGCGCGATTGGCTTATGACTATTGCCTGCAGTCAGGTATCGTCCCCGAGCCGTTTGATCCCGTAGAAACTATCGACGCTGATGTGGTGGTCGATGCCCTGTTGGGAACGGGCTTAACGGACAATGTGCGGCCCGCCTACCAGCAAGCTATTGACCTGATGAATGCGTCGGGTCTACCAACCCTCGCAGTGGATATCCCCTCAGGGCTTTGCGCAGATACGGGTAACCGACTGGGTGGAGCGATTGAGGCCGATGTGACCGTGACCTTTATTGGTCTGAAACGGGGTTTGTTGACGCAGGATGGACCTGATTGTGCGGGTGAAATCTTGTTTGACTCTCTCGGCCTCGGTGATGAAGTGCTGCAACAGGCCGCCGTGCATACTCGAAAGCTGAGCCTGAATCGAGCGTTAACGGGTTTGCCCACCCGGCGGCGCAACTCGCACAAGAACTCTTACGGTCATGTTCTGATCGTTGGCGGTGACCGAGGCATGGGTGGCGCAGTGTTGATGAGTGCCGAAGCGGCACTGCGGGCTGGCGCCGGGCTGGTTACGGTGGCCACCCATCCTTCTCATTCGTTGGCGTTGTTGACTCGCTGTCCTGAGGTGATGGTCCGTGGTATCGATGCCAGCTCCGAGCTGGATGCCCTCGTTGCGCGGGCGACGGTCATTGTGCTTGGTCCAGGGCTGGGTCAGTCTGAGTGGTCGAAGATGGTGTTCGCGCATCTGATCGAACACCCAGGCTTGATGGTGATTGATGCTGACGGATTGAACTTGTTGGCGAAGCAACCGGCGAACAAGGATAACTGGGTTTTAACTCCGCATCCGGGTGAAGCGGGTCGCTTGTTGAATGAGGGAGACGTTGAGACCGATCGATTCGAAACGGTACGTCAAATTCAAACGCAGTATGGGGGTGTTGTGGTCCTCAAGGGCGTCGGCAGTCTAGTGGCCGATACATCAAACATTGACCTATGTCCCTATGGTAATCCAGGCATGGCGACAGCCGGGATGGGAGACGTATTGTCCGGGGTGATTGCGGCATTACTGGCGCAAGGGTTATCAACCGGTGATGCGACTCGGCTTGCCGTCGCGGTGCATGCTGTCGCCGGTGACCGCGCGGCCGAAGCTGGACAGCGGGGACTATTAGCGACCGATACGATTCCTTGGATTCGGCGTTTGCTCAACCCTGCTTCGGCGCCAAAACCGTGAGTTTTTCTTTGAGGTTTGAAGCGTTTCCAGGTCTCAGGTCTGAGGTAAATGCAGCTCGTTGATGCCAAGAATTTTTTGAATTTTCTCGATTTCATCTGCCGCTTCTTTCTGGCGGCGCCACATCTCAGCATAGCTACCCTTGGCGGCTACCAGTTCATTGTGTGTGCCTTGCTCGATGATGCGGCCCGCATCCAGAACTAAGATTTCGTCGGCGTTGACGATAGTGGAAAGTCGATGCGCGATCACCAGTGTCGTGCGATTTTTTGCCACCTCCAGTAACGCCGCCTGGATTTCCCGTTCGGTTTTGATGTCCAGTGCCGAAGTCGCTTCGTCCAGCACCAGTATGGGTGGATCCTTGAGGATAGTACGCGCAATCGCGACCCGCTGTTTTTCACCGCCAGAGAGTTTCAATCCGCGTTCGCCCACTCGAGTCTCATAACCCAGGGGCAGGGATGCGATAAAATCATGAATGCTGGCGGTCTTCGCCGCAGCTTCTACTGCTTCGTCAGAAGCGTTGGGATTGCCGTAGCGGATGTTGTAGCGGATCGTATCGTTGAACAACACAGTATCCTGAGGAACAATCCCAACGGCACTGCGCAGGCTCGCTTGCGTCACTGATTTGATATTTTGTCCATCAATCTCGATCGCGCCGGTCTGGGTATCAAAGAACCGATACAGGAGGCGCGCGAGGGTCGATTTGCCAGCGCCACTAGCGCCCACCACAGCCGTCGTTTTGCCTTCAGGTATGACGAAACTGATGCCGCGTAGAATCTCACGATCCGGATCGTAGGCGAAGTGAACATCCTTGAAGGCCAGAGTAGCCGAGCCCACGACGAGGGGTTCGGCGTATTCCTGATCTTGAATTTCAGGGACCGTGTCGAGCAGCTGGAACATAAACTCCATGTCCACAAGCGCCTGCCGAATCATTCGATAGGAAGACCCAAGGAATCCCAAAGGTATGAATAATTGCAACATAAAGGTATTGAGCATGACAACCTCGCCGGTGGTGAGTAAGCCGGCTGAGTAGTCCTGGATGGCGATGATTAAAATGATCAGCTGACAGGCAACTCTGACCAGCAATTGGCCGCCGTTGAGGACGCCCAAGGTCGTCTGACTTTTCACCGCGGCACCCATATAGTGCAGCAGTGCATCGTTGTAGCGGTCCGCCTCATATCGCTCATTGCCGAAGTATTTGACGGTTTCAAAATTCAGCAGACTATCAACGCCAATGGTCGTGGCGCGCGATTCCTGCATGACCATCTCCCGTCGAAATTGGGTGCGCCATTCTGTAAATAACAGCGTGAACAAAATGTATGCGGTGACGGCAGCCAGAATGACCAGCACATATTTTGGCGGATAGGCGTACGCGAGATAGCCGCTTACCATAGCGACCTCAAATAGGGTTGGGGCAATATTAAAAGCGAACAGGCTGGTGGTTTGTTGGAGTGCGCGCGTGCCCCGTTCGATGGCGCGAGAAAGACCACCAGTGCGGCGGTCCAGGTGAAAGCGCATTCCAAGTTGATGGAGGTGTTTGAATGTCTGAAGCCCGAAGATCCGTTGAGCGTACTCGGATACTGGCGTAAAAACAGCGCTTCGCAACTCATTCAGGGCGCCAGGCAGGAGCACGGTCAAGCCATAGATGAAGGCGAGCACCCAGAGTCCATCGAGGGCGCGACTACCGGTTGTCAGTGCCTCGAGGCCGTCAATCAGGTCCTTCAGAACAATGGGCCCGTAGACATTGGCGATTCGCCCCAAGAGCAGGCAGCTAATGGCAATCACGACCCGTATTTGCATTTCGCGGTTGTTGGCCGGCCACAGGAAGGGCAGGATTGAACCGATAGTTTGCATTGCGCTGCGTTTTTTGACGCCCTCGATATCTAGCGGATCTGAGAAGGCGGTGCTGTGGGGATTGTATTCCATGGGCGCAATCTACTATGAACGCTGCGAGCTGTCTGCCGATTTCGCTGGGAGATGAGTGTTCAAAGGCTCGGACCTATGCCCGTTAAGGGGCATTTTTCCACTCATAATACCGTTCCGGGTGTCGTATACTGGCGATCAATGCCTTATGTTGAAATCAATCAAGTGGATGCACATCTGATTCAGTCGCCGACTATGACGGCACAATTATGAGAGTCTTCGTTCAACAGCTAGCCGATGAGCTGGCGACGGAAGCGATGGGACGGCAGCTCAGTCTTTTGTTGAATGGTCGAGGTATCGTTTACCTCTGCGGTGAGCTAGGTGCGGGGAAAACCACCCTGTCACGGGGTATTCTGCGTGGCATGGGTTATACGGGCGCAGTCAAGAGCCCGACATTTACGCTCGTAGAGCCCTATGAAATGGGCGAGCGCGCAGCCTACCATTTTGATCTCTACCGTCTGGAGGATCCCGAAGAGCTGGAGTATCTGGGCAT
>DGOD01000123.1:3096-4314 GCA_002389265.1 Gammaproteobacteria bacterium UBA4475 | reverse complement strand
CAGCCAGCAGTCTTTCTGTCGAACCTGGCGAGATCATAAACTGACAGCCCAGGTCACAGGATAGCTGCACCTGCTCTGGCGTACAGACCGTTCCTGTGCCGACGATGACACCCTGCACCTCGGCCACTATCCGCTGTATTCCGGCACGTGCGGCCGCTGTGCGCAGGGTCACTTCCAGCACGCGTAAACCCCCTGCCGCCAGCGCCCGCGCAATCGGCACGGCGTCTTCCACTCGATCTAGGGTAATGACGGGAATCACCGCTGTCCCCACTAACAATTTGCGCACAGGCGCCTCCATTGAATGTCTACAGTTCCGTATTGTCTTCGGTGCTGCGTTGCTTGCGGTATTCAGCGTTCGCGCAATCCGCCCAGAATCATTGAACCACCAACCCGCCAGTCATTTTCTTAGTCATTGCCATACAAGAATGAGGCGCCTTGCTCAGCGGTGCCCATGGCCAGGCGATTCACTTTAAACAACTCACGACCGCAACCGCGCTGGCCAGCGGCAGGTTGGGTCGCCGGCACCCGAGCCTGTAGCGCTTGAAGATCACCGAGAAACTGTAACTCGCCGGCTACCGCATCCACTCGCAACAGGTCACCGTCGTTGATCTTCGCCAACATGCCACCGGCCATAGCTTCTGGCACCAAATGAATCGCTGCCGGCACCTTGCCCGAGGCTCCCGACATGCGGCCGTCGGTAACTAGGGCCACGCGAAAGCCCTTATCCTGCAAGCTACTCAAAAACGGAGTTAACTTGTGTAGCTCTGGCATACCCAGCGCCTGGGGCCCCTGAAAACGGGCCACCACCACACAATCTCGATTTAGCTTGCCGGTCTCAAATAAGCCGGCCAGTTGATCTTGGTCGTCGATAACCACTGCCGGCGCCTCGACAATCCAGTGTTCTCGTGCGACAGCAGAGACCTTCATGACACTGCGGCCAAAATTTCCCTGCAAGAGACGCAACCCACCTTCGTCGGCAAAGGGCGAGTCGAGGCTCGCCAGCACCGCTGGGTCCAACGATCGCAACGGTGACTCGCGCCAAAGCACGCCGTCGCCAGCTATATCCATAACGGCTTCCTGGGTAAAGTCTGCAAAGTTGACTCCCCAGGCAGTACGAGCATTCGCATGCATCAGGCCACCTTCCAGCAGTTGCCGAAACAACACCGCGGTACCCCCTGCAGCATGAAAATGATTCACATCTGCCTGGCCGTTGGGATA
>DGOD01000123.1:0-3024 GCA_002389265.1 Gammaproteobacteria bacterium UBA4475 | reverse complement strand
CCCGCGGCCCGCGCGATGGCGACTAAGTGCATGGTGTGGTTGGTAGAGCCACCGGTAGCCAATAGCGCTACCGTGGCATTGACCATGGCCCGCTCATCAACAATTTCGCCCACGGGACGATAGTCTGTGCCCAGCGCGGTAATCCGTGCAATCTGATGGCTGGCCTCACGGGTCAGGCGTTCGCGCATCGGGCTGTCAGGGTTAAGAAAGGAACTGCTTGGCAATTGCAGACCCATAGCCTCAAGCACCACTTGATTGCTGTTCGCCGTTCCATAAAAGGTACAGGTGCCGGGGCTATGGTAAGAATCGGATTCTGCCTGCAGCAGCGCTTCTCGGTCTACCTGACCTTCGGCATAGAGCTGCCGAATACGTTGCTTTTCCTTATTAGGCAGGCCCGACGGCATGGGACCAGCCGGCACAAACATGGCCGGTAGATAGCCAAAACTCAGCACCCCCATCAATAAACCGGGCACAATCTTGTCGCAGATGCCGAGCGCCAGGACGCCATCAAACATTTGGTGGGACAAGGCAATCGCCGTACATTGGGCGATCACATCACGACTCAGCAAGCTGAGTTCCATTCCAGCCTGGCCCTGCGTGACGCCATCACACATGGCGGGCACGCCGCCGGCAACCTGACCGGTACAACCCATCTCGCGCAGCGCCTGTTTAATCTTATCCGGGTAATCCGCATAGGGTTGGTGAGCCGACAGCATGTCGTTGTAGGCGGTAACAATCGCAATATTGGCTGACTGCATCAGCTTAAGACTGTCTTTGTCCGCAGTGCCACAAGCCGCAAAGCCGTGCGCAAGATTGCCACAACTCAACTTGCTACGGGTGGGCTGATCTTGCTGGTCGCGCTTGATCTGAGCCAGATAGTCTGCCCGCAACTCACGACTGCGCTCGACGATGCGCGCCGTCACAGCCGCCACGGTAGTGTTCAACTGACTCATGCTGACCCTCCTAAGCATTCATTAAAATGTAATTATATTACATATATCAACCAATTTTATAGCTCGAGCATTTAAATTGTGTTCTTTTACTACATTTAGTGACTAAGCATCCGCTATTCCATCACAGCTTGGGCCACTAACACTTGAAAATCTTGACGGATACTCAGATGCCCGTACGGCCTAACTTGCGTCAGCAGGATGCCGATCAGCTCTTGCTCTCGATCAATCCAGGCCAAGGTACAATAGGCGCCGCCCCAGTAAACGCTACCTTCAGACAGTGGCGACGCTGCCTTGCCACGGTCTGTGACTACCGCCCAGCCCAATCCAAAACCCATGCCCGGACCCGCGAGCCATAAAGGTAGGTCGCCGGTATGATTGTCCATCATCAGCGCCACCGTCATCGGTGCCAACAGTCGAGTCTGCTCTAATTCGCCGCCATTGAGCATGGCCTGCTGAAAACGCACATAATCGTGCGCGGTAGACACTAGGCCACCAGCGCCACGGAAGACTTGCTTGGGCCCGGTAATCCAGCGACTGGCGTTTGAACCCGGGTCTTGCAGCTGTATTCTGTTGTCATCTCCCGGCCGGTACTGAGACATCAAGCGGCCGCCCTGGGTGTCATCCAAAAAGAAGTGGGTGTCAGTCATCTGCAGTGGCTCGAAGATACGAGTTTGCATAAAGACATCCAAGGGTTGGCCAGATAACACCTCTACCAATCGCCCGACGACATCTGTGGCATGGGAGTACTGCCAAGCCGTACCCGGCTGATAATTTAATGGTAGGCGCGCCAGCCGTTTGATGTAGGCATCCATGTCGTCGTCAGCGCGCACTGCGGTCTCGCGTCGGTAAAATTCGGTGTTGCCGATATAGTTATTCGCCATGCCTGCGGTATGGGTCAACATGTCGCGAATGGTGGCGGGCCGCTTGAGCGCCACCAGTTCACCGGTGGCGCCACTGGCGTCACTGGTGGTAGATACTCGCTGGTCGCTGAATTCAGGCAGATACTTGCTAACAGGATCGTTGAGCTGGAACTTGCCTTCCTCCCAGAGCATCATTAGGGCCACTGAGGTAACTGGCTTGGACATAGACGCGATGCGGAAAATGGCGTCCTCACGCATCGGGGTGGCATGCTCAACATCCATAAAGCCCAGCGCTTCAAAGTGCACCACTTTGCCCCGACGTGCAATGATGGTCACCGTGCCGGGAACCAACTGCGCATCAATGTAACGCTGCATGGCCGGCCTGATACGGGCCAGCCGTTCACTGGACATGCCCACCGACTCCGGCGACGCCCGCGGCAAACCCGCGGCCGCCGCCCATACCTGTGCCGGCATTAATATCAGGCCAACAATCAACAGGACCCATGTGGTGCTGCGTCGATCATTCATAACCGTTGTACTCCAATTATTTTCGTCACAGTTTTTTCGTCAAAGAATAGCGTCAAAGAATAATGTCGAAAAGAAATGTCACAACAATATCAGCGCAATGGTCTAGGCACATAGCAACTTGGGCCCGTTGGTGGGCTTTCCACGCAGTCTTGCTCAATATGAGGCATTATCCATCTTAGCCGCCGCGGGGCTTTATGCCAGACCCGCTGATTTTTGCTATAGTGCTTAACCAAAACAACCTATGATTAAGCTGCATCCAACATACGGAGCCCGGGCATGCCAACACTTCACGGATTTTCATACAGCAACTATTACAACATACCGAAACATGCCTTGCTGCATAAAGGCGTAAGCTTTACGGAAAACCTTGTGTATCCCAGCGCAGCCGGCTACAGCACGCTAAGCCCAGCACTCAAAGTGCCCAGCCTGACTACCGACGATGGTCAGCATCTTTCAGAAGCCGCCGTGTTGTGCGAATACATTGAAGACGCCTATCCAGAGAAACCTTTATTGCCAGCGGACCCTGTGGCACGCAACAAGAATCGCCAACTGATGCGCATGGCCGAGTTATACCTGGAGTTGCCGAATCGCCGATTAATCGGTTACAGCTTCAGCAATCAACCGGCTCCTGAACAACTCATCAAGGAAGTCACCGCCGTCGTTGACCGCGGCATTAACAGTAT
>DGOD01000367.1:12191-12849 GCA_002389265.1 Gammaproteobacteria bacterium UBA4475 | reverse complement strand
AAGTTGACGGCTTATACGGGATTTCAAGCCATCACAGCAGCTCTGTATGCGCGCGAAAAATCCGGCGTCGGTCAACATATCGAGCTGTCGATGCTCGACACCGCGGTGGCATTTTTGTGGCCTGATGCCGGTGCCGATAATATCTTACTCGGTGAAGACATCGATCATCATCCGCCCATTCGCGCCGCGGGCACAGTGGTTCAATTGGTCGATGGTTGGGGCGCCATTATGACACTGTCAGATCATGAGTTCGCGGGGTTGTGCCGAGCGCTGTCATTAACGGAGATGGCCGCAGACTCACGTTTCAACAGCCTCAAAGGTCGACAGCAGAATCGCCAGGTGTATGTTGAGGTGGTGAAAAATGCTGTGGCTGATGCCACTAAAGGTATGACCCTGGCCGAGCTCACCGAGAAGTTGGATGCTGAGCATGTGCCATTTGCCCACGCTCGCAGCCTCGACGAGCTACCCAGTGATGCGCAAATTCAAGCCAATGCCCTGTTCTATGAGCGAGTGCATCCTATCGCAGGTCTGGTGCGGGAGGTCCGCCCGGCGCCGATATTTTCGGGTACGCCCACTGTGATTGGCGGTTTTGGTCCTGCGATTGGGCAAGACACGCGGGATATATTAGTTGAAGCAGGATTAGCCGAAGACATTGAGG
>DGOD01000367.1:0-12146 GCA_002389265.1 Gammaproteobacteria bacterium UBA4475 | reverse complement strand
ATTAACAAACCGCATGGAGTCAGATAGTCTGCGCCACGTATTGTGTATGGCGAGCCCAACGAACCGTCAATATTCCCTGTCGAGGCGATACTATGGTGAGCGAACATTGGCGTAAATCTGCTGCTGAGCTAGTCGCCTGGGTCTGCGGGTGGGTTCCATCACGACGATTGAGCAAAGGCTCTAAATGCGGCACAGTGATTGACTTAAGGTAGCGCGTGGCAGACAAGTCAAAGCTCACAGTTTATAGATACACCGGCCATAGGAGCGCCAGTAATGTTTGAAACACAGGATCTGGAGACGGCACTTCGCGATGGCGAGGAGTTTCTGTTGTGGCCGGCTGGCGCACCAGGCGCTGAGGGTCGAGAATCCACAGATATGCCGTCCATTTCAGTGCATCTGCCTGAGGCAGCGAAGGCAATGGGTACGAGTATCATCATCAACCCGGGGGGCGGTTACCGAACGCTGGCCTCTGATCATGAAGGCCTGCAGGTGGCTCGCTGGCTCAATCGTCAAGGCATTGCCGCCTTTGTGTTGAAGTATCGAATTGGTCCGAAGTACACCACTGAAACTTCCTTGTTGGATGGTTTGCGTGCTGTGCGTTTGGTGCGGGCCAATGCCGGAAAACTGGGCATTAGCCCGACCCGCTTGGGCATGTTGGGATTCTCAGCCGGCGGTCATCTAGTGACCGCCGTGGGCACCCGCTACGACGCAGGGCTAGCGAGTTCGGCGGACCCCGTTGAGCGTGTGAGCAGCCGGCCTGATTTTCTCGTACCCGTTTATGCGGTTACCAGTGGTGCCAAAAGAGGTCGAAAGGCAGATGAATATTTCGCGACCGACGAGTTGGTCAATGCCAAAACGCCACCATCGTTCCTAGTGCATTCTCATGAAGATAGCATTGTGCCGTCAGACCAATCGATCTTGTTCTATCGAGCGCTGGCAACCCATGGCGTGCCAGCCGAGTTACACATTTTCAGCTATGGCGATCACGGTGCAGGCATGGGTCCGGGTGATCCTGACTTCGGCCAATGGCCGGGGCAGCTGCTGAGCTGGTTGCGCCGAAGTGGTTTTTTGACCGATAAAAAGCGCATCGCCGTGCAAGGCCGAGCGATCCTCGATGGCAACGCCCTGGGTCTATTCTGGGTGACCTTGATCCCACAGGATACTAATGCGCCGATTGCTCGCATCATGGCGAATCGATCTGCTGGTGGACGATTTGAGATAGACATTGATCACGGCCCGACGCCGGGCCCGCATCGGGCGGAGATCCATCATGTCAGCGATCAGCATCCTCACGTCGCGACTGGTGCGTATTCAATGGATGATGCGACCTGCTATTCAGTCGCAGTGGAAGTGGTCGCTGGTCAGTCTCTCGAGTTGGTCGCTTCACATCTTTTTGATACCGTAATAAGGTAATCGCACCTTCGGCTGGAAGAGCGATTTCGGTAACTGTGCCGTGCGCAACGATCAACATTCGAACCCATGAATCTCAAGGCAGGTTGGTAAAATGAACGACACGAAGACAAACGCCGGCTGGTTTGGCACGCCAAAAGACGATCCACGGGTTGTTCAGCTGCGCCAACATTTGATAGCTAACAATGGCATAAAGGGACTTGAGATACTTAAGCCCAGTGATGTTGAGCGCGCGGTTGCACTTTTTCATCGAGATGGTTTTGTGGCCATCAGCGATATCCTGAATGCCGAGCAAGTTGCGATATTAGCGTCGGGTTGTGACGAGGTTGTCAAAGAGATCGTCGCCGTCGACCATGACCACAAGGGCAACCGCGGCTCCCATCGATACTCCTTCGGCGGGTCCAGTCTGACTCGCAGTCAGCTTCATCATCCAGCCTGGCAAATGCTGCTGGATATTCCGTCAGTGACTCGAATTCTGAACGCGATATTTGGCTCGAACCATTATACGCTCAGGTCGGCCAGCGGCGATTTTTGCTTGCCGGGAGCCGTCGACTACCAGCCGCTGCACTCCGATATTCGCGACTGGGTTGATGATAAGCGGAGCCCCTTTAGTGCCTTTCATGACCCCCTCGGGCGCATGAGCATCAGGGATCTTCCTTGTCCCTATGTGTGCGTGAACTTCCTGCCCCAAGATGTCACTCAGCTCAATGGTCCGACACGGCAAATTCCAGGCACGCAACATTCGCGCATGCCGATTCCCAGTCTTCAAGACGAGCCAGAGTGGATGCGGCTCAGCACCGTCTGCTCCGTGCCTGCGGGTAGTATCATGATACGTGATGTGCGCGCCTGGCACGGTGGTACACCCAATGTATCAGAGACAATGCGTGCCATACCGAATCTGGAAATCTATGCGCCCTGGTTTAGAGAGCCCATTGTGCCGGGGATTACCTATCAAGATTACAAGGGGTTGTCGGTAGAAGCGCAGCGACTGGTGCAACATTGTGTTGCCGATTCCAGTGAAGGCCTTGTGACCGGCGCCACCCTGCGAGCACCTTGATTTACGGGCTCCCTAACTTATGCTAACGGACATTTAAATATGCAATATCGTCAATTAGGCCGCTCAGCGCTGAGGGTCAGCGAGTTGTGCCTCGGCACCATGAATTTTGGACCTCGGACGCCGGAAAAAGTAGCCTTTGAAATTTTAGATCAAGGAGTGGCGGCCGGCATTAACTTTATTGATACTGCCGATCAGTATGGTGGCAGCCTTGGCGTAGGTGCGACGGAAAGCATCTTGGGTAAGTGGTTTGCAAAAGATAAAACCCGACGTCAACGGCTTGTCGTCGCGACTAAAGTACATGAGCCCATGTCAGCAGATATCAACGATCGTGGTCTATCAGCACGTCATATTCAAATGGCGTGTGATGCGAGCCTGCAACGTTTGGGCATCGATCATATCGACCTCTATCAAATGCACCACTTTGACCGCGCTGCGCCGATGGAAGAGGTCTGGCAGGCGATGGAGCGGCTCATTGCGCAAGGTAAAATTACTTATGTGGGTTCGAGTAATTTTCCGGGTTGGGGCATTGCCCGAGCGAATGAAAAAGCCAGCGCCCGGCGCCAGTTGGGATTAATCTCGGAACAGAGTCTCTATAACCTGATCGAGCGCCGGATCGAGCTCGAGGTCTTACCTGCCTGTCGTGAGTATGGCCTCGGGTTGATTCCCTGGAGTCCATTAGCGGGGGGATTGTTAGCGGGTCAGTCAGCAGCCGGCCAGGGTCGGCGGCAATCACAGGATATGCAGGCAGCCCTGGCCAGGCACGCCGCGCCACTGAATCAATTTCAGCAACTCTGCGACGAGCTGGGTGAGGCGCCAAGTGCTATCGCGTTGGCCTGGCTACTGCATCAGCCCGGTGTTGCCGCGACGATCATCGGCCCAGGTAGCGTAGAACAACTGGTTAACCTGCTGCATGTGCCGGATATTCGCCTCGACGCGCCGACCCTGGCGCGGCTGGATGTTATTTTTCCCGCTTGTGGTGAGGCGCCAGAGGCCTATGCCTGGTAATGCTTGGCAGCGAATTGCCGCTGGTGGAGGCGATTTAATCCGTATCAATCGGCATTTTGCTGGGCTAAGTCGAGGATAGCGGAAGGAATCTGGCGTTATATTTTGTATACTTCCCGGGCTTTCATGCTATTTGAGTTGTGACAGGTGTTAAAAAAACCGCTAGTTAACGCTAAGCAGACGCGAGTTACTCGTTGCTGGACCAGAGCTCTATTGTTTGTTTGTATTCTGTTGAGCGTTTATGTTCAAGCCGAGGGCGAGCCATCACCGCTGTTGGCGTCGACTGCACTGACCCCAGCGACACTAGCCTCTGGGATGGTGAGCAAGACTTTGTTGCCAGAGGTTGACCCGCGATTCGAGCTGAATAACAGTGATGGTAAGCCGGCAGGTTTGATCGCAGGATCCCAGAGCGCTAAGCATTTGTTCTGGGCGGATCTTGATCAAGGCCTGCTGTTTCGATTAGAACGAACGGCGAATGGTCAATATCGACAGCGAGATGTCGTGCGCATCTCCATCGGCAAGCAAGGTTTCGGCAAGACCCGAGAGGGCGATCTGAAAACGCCAGTGGGGGTCTATAAAATCACGTCATTTCTGACCGACAAACAGCTCGATGAGCGATATGGCATGGGCGCCTACCCATTGAACTATCCTAATATCTGGGACAGGATTTCATCCAGAACCGGCCACGGCATTTGGCTTCATGGGCATGATCGAAACATTGCTCAACGTCCGCGGTTTGATAGCGATGGCTGCATCGTGATCGATAACGAGACGTTAGAAAAGCTGGAATCCTTCATTACCATTGGTGAAAGTCAGTTAGTCCTCGACCGTTCGATGCAGTGGCTCAAGCCGACCACAGCACAAGCCGAAGACGATATTTTGCCGGCCATAGAACAATGGCGGCAGGATTGGGAGGGGCTGAATAACGATGCCTACCTGGCGCATTATGCGGTTGGTTTTTCTGATACCCGGCGTAACCTGGCCGAATGGAAAGCTTATAAAACACGGATTAATCGCAATAAGCGGCAAGTGGGGGTGAATTTAACGAAGCTGAGTGTGATTGCCTATCCGGGGGAAGAGAACATGGTGGCGGTGCGTTTCTACCAGCGCTATACCAGTAATAACTTCAACTGGGCGGGCTGGAAACAGCTGCTGTGGCGTCGAAACGATGAGGGGCAATGGCGAATTTTTTATGAAGGAAACGGTTAGCGTGAAAAACTTGGGTCAAATGCTGGTGATCATCTGCATGTTGTCTGGCCTGTTCGCGTGCGTGACGTCGGAGTCAGACACGCAAGAGATGGTGGTGCCGGTCACTTCGCCTGTGGTCGATGCAGTTGTGACCCCTGCGCCGGTTGCCCCATCATCTGCGGCGCCTGCGGTGGTTGTTCTGGAAGAAGTTCTGCAACTCGAAGTCATCGCTGAACCCATAGATACAGAGTCAAATACTGCGTTAGACACAACCCTGGCCGGAATGACAGCGGTGACCGCCTTGTGTGAGAAGTTGGGTGCCAAGTTGGGCAGCGTTAGCACCCAGGACTGCCTGCACCAGCAGTTGATTCATTCGTCCGTGAGCTACACGGGTAATTCATTGGCCTATCGTGAGTTCCCGGCGTTGACTGATTACGCACCGCTGGGTCGTGTACTTGTTATCGGCGGAATTCACGGTGATGAATTTTCGTCAGTGTCGATAGTGTTCAAGTGGATGGGCGCGCTGCAGGAGCACCACACCGGGCTGTTCCACTGGCGATTTGTTCCCGTCGCGAATCCGGATGGCTTGCTGCAAAACGTCTCTCAACGTCAAAATAGTCGTGGGGTAGACCTTAACAGGAATTTTCCTACCGCTAACTGGGGAGCTGATGCTCATCGCTATTGGGTTGAGCGAACCGGCCGTAACCCACGCCGCGATCCTGGCGAAAAGCCTGGCAGTGAACTGGAAATTCAATGGCTACTGGAACAAATATCTTCTTTCCGCCCCGATGTCATTATCTCTATGCACGCGCCCTATGACCTGGTGGATTACGACGGGCCGCCATCCGCGCCCAGTAATTTTGGTAGCTTGCATTTGAGACGGCTCGGCGTTTTCCCCGGTTCACTAGGAAATTACGCGGGTCTGGACATGAAAATCCCCGTTGTCACCGTTGAGTTGGAATCGGCTGGCATCATGCCGTCCCCGGCCGAGATCAACAATATGTGGGTAGACCTGGTGCAGTGGTTGAAAGGTCAGCTGGGATAGTTAACCTGTGATAGCCCAGCGGCTGTCCTGGGCCGACAAGAATACCTAGCGATCACTTCGAACTTGTCGGATAACGTGGAGGCAATATGCACAACTGGACTCAAGGCGATATTGATACCGGTGAGATCAACATTCACTATTATCGAACCGGCCACGGTGATCTTCCCCCTTTGGTGTTATGTCATGGCTTTAGCGACAATGGCCTGTGCTGGACCCGATTAGCCGAGGTGCTGAAAAGTCAGTTTGATATCATCATGATAGATGCGCGCAATCATGGTCTTTCTGGCCATGGCACTGCCAGTTTACAAGCAATGACGGACGATCTGGCTGCTGTCATTTCGGCCTTGCATTTGGACCAGCCTGCCGCGTTAGGTCATTCTATGGGCGCAAGTATGGTGGCTGATTTGGCGGCTCGCTATCCGGCGCGGGTGTCACGCATTTTGCTGGAAGACCCGCCATGGACGAAGCATCAAGGCGCGGTGAGAGACAAAGACGTGGCGCAACGGCGTGAAGGCTTTCGTCAGTATCTGGCGTCGCTAAACAATAAAACCGAAGCGCAGATTATGGCTTTTGGCAAACAACAGAATCCCACCTGGCATGCTGATGAACTACCCGCCTGGGCGGCTTCCAAAAAACAGGTGAGCGAGTGGGCGATGGAAGGTTTGACACTGGGTAACTGGTCAGAGAGCGTCGCGCAGATTCAGTGTCCGGCCTGGTTGATCTATGCCGATGGTGCAGGTGATGGCATAGTAAAACATGACATTGCTCATCAAGTCGCGGCGGTGAACAGCCAGTTCATCTTGCGTCACATTGAGGGCGCCGGCCACAATATCCGCCGTGAGCAGTTTGACCGTTATAGGTTAGCGGTTGTGGAAGGCTTGATCTAACGAGCCGGATGTTGAGGCCAACGTCTGCAGTGCCCTGCACCACCTATTTGCCTTGCATCAAAGATACTGCGTCGAGAGGAACGTTAAGCTGTGTTCAGGCTAGCGCAGTGTTATCGGTCGCGCTGTTTTTATTAACTCACTAGATCAAGGAATGATCATGACAAAAAAACTGCGGTTTGCTCTTCTGATTGCACTAACGCCACTGATGGCAGGGGCTGCGCTTGCCGCTGGTCCGGGCGGCGGTGGTGGCGGTGGCGGCGGTGGCGGCGCCAGTATCGGCGGCGGATCCATGCACGGTTCAGGCACTACTGTCCGAGACAGGGACAGGTTGAGAGATCCGACCCTGCATACCGATCAAACGATAGACAGGGACAGGGACCGGGATCGAATTCGAGACCGGCTCGATAGGAGGATGACGGATCGTGAGCAAGACATGCAGTCGCGTATGAGCGAGATTGGCCAGATTGAAAATTCTCGAGAACGTATGACGCTTATGTCTAAGCACATGACGCAAATGAGCAAACAGATGAATGAGATGAACAAGATGATGGCGAGAAACGGCGCCGGTGCCGGGGCCATGGAACAAAAGCATCTTAAGCAAATGGCGCAGCAGATGGAGCAGATGACCCAGCGAGTGCGAGAGATGCAACAGCAGATGGCGCAGCAGCAGGAGCAGGAGCAAGAGCAAGTGCGAGAGCGAGAGCAGACACAAACATCTGATTAGCGATACAAACGCAGAAACCCGCTACTTGCTCACTCGTGACCGATTAGCTGGGAATTGCTGGCAGGCCAGACCGGGTTTTAATCCGGGCTGGCTTCAGTTACAACCAGCACTGTTTGCCTAGGTATATGTTTACCTAAGCAAACGCCGGCGCGGAAAACTAAAGTGCCGAACGAGATCATGAGCATTTCGGCAGCGGCGATTGTCTGCGCGGTAAATCGCTGACTCGCTCCGTTTCAGTGGCAGATTGCGAAGAGTCGACCACTACCGGATTCGAGTAAGGTAAACTCCCGCCAGACTGTCATTCTCACTGTCATCCTCAGTGCTTTCTTCGCCGTAAGTCTGCGTTGCAGTCGATGTCGCGGTTGTCATGCTGGCATTGATAACCAGCCAGCGACCGCGAAGGCCTTCGCGTTCAATGCCGACTTCAGAAATAAGTGCATCCACGGGTGCTTCGGGATCAATGCTGCGTCCGCTCATCGTAGTATCGAGCAGGGTAAAGAGGTCCCGCCCAGTACCTGGCCAGATCCTCTGGTAAATACCATCCACCGGATTCTGATAAATGCCATTCTCAAACTCGCCCCGTCTCGCCTTGAACACGGTGTTGAAGCTGGCACCTGATCCTCGCCCGGCTACCGCGACGAATGCTGATGAACGAAAGCGCGCGGGTTCGGCATCATCTTCTGCCCCCTCTTCGCCGTGACCGCTGCCTGAACAGGGCGGCTTGCCTGAGTAATTCCAGAACAGTAATTCATCAAATTCCATGTCTGTATCCGTCAGCCTCACGGTTCGGCCTGATTGGGTGTCGTGAACGAAGATGCCCTGGTTACGTGGCACTGTTCTCTCCTGATAACAGGGCTTGCCTTGGGCACACTGGCTCAAAGGGTCTCCCAGAATCGTTGGCATGCCGGTCGCTGGTATCATCTTCGGTTGACCCTGTGGATCCAGACACAGCAATTCCTGATTGCAGTAATCGATACGATCCTTGTTACCTTCGGTTGGGCAGTAAAGACGCAAAGTTCTGGTTTCAGAACCCCATGCACCCCAGAAGCCGACGAATCGGCCATCAAAGGCGCCACCTTCGCCAAGATTATTGAAGGTGTCGTTGGCGGTGCCGCCAGGTATCTGATCACCGATACTGACCAGCGTCACCAGGGCTGGCTGGCTTTCCAGCTCTGCCAGGTAAAGCCCGCCGAGGGTGGGCGCTTCTTCATTATCAAACCCGGCAAACACAACCTTGCCGTCGGCTGCGCTGGGGGGTGATGTGGAACCGAACAGGACATCTGTGCCGGGTATCAATGTATGCCTGTTATTGGCAATCATGACAGTATCGGCCGCACCCCCCGCCGGAAAAAGATGATCATTACCAATGGGTTGATCCTCCATCGTTCGGTAGTAAATACCCGTACGACCAATACCATCGGTCGTATAGTTACCTTTGAACACAACCCTGTTGCCATCGGTGACTGCAGGCGCGCCGGGAAATACATCGAATACGGTACCGGCTAACTCACCCGGTACGCTGAAGAAATTGAATGCTGAAACCCCGCCGAGTTTGCTCGCGGCAGTAATCAACGGACCAAACGGATTGGTGTAGATACCGGTTGTACCTACTCGGGTTTCAATCTCCTCACCGGTGTTAGGGTCAATACCCGTTACATATCGCCACACCGGGGGGTGATTACCACGGGTGACGATGGTTGAGGTGTCTTTGTCGATACGTGGAAATGCAGGCGTTTCGACGAAGCGGGCATTCAGGTTATTGGGTTGCGGGACGTCACTGCTTCGATCAAGAATTCGCGTGACAAGACTGGCGTCACGCGACATATCACGGGTATAGATGCCATGCACGGGCGGCTCACCTGAACCGCCACGACTACGCGCGCGGATGACAACCAAGCCACTGAGGTTCACCGACGGCTGGTTGTAACTGTTGAACTGGCGCGTATACCAAGGCGGCATCAGATCGTTATTGTTGACGACAGTCTTCCAGGTGAGGGGCGGCGATGGTGCCTGGCTTGACTTAACGGGAGCATTCGGTGCCGCCTGACTGGTGGCATAAGGCGCTATAAAACTAATCAGCAAGGCTGACCGGGCCACGCACGCCCGGATTGAAATTTTCATATTTTCCTCCGTTTACCTGAATTCAATCTTCTGCTGGAAAAAGGTAAATGCGCGACGCCATAACCTGCGCGCCGCGCACCTTGCCTAATCGACCGGTACTGATTCGCCGCGGTCTAGCGGTTCTTGCCGCCGCCTTTGGTCGTCAATCTCAAGTCGATATAAACCAACCCGCCCTCGTCTCCAAGATCAGGATCGCCGGCATAGACGAGTGTTGACTGATTGTTTTCGCCTTGATTCACGATGGTCGTCCCGCCATTTTCAAAGCGCGTAGCCAGGGTGGTGTTACAGACGGGCCCTTCCGCCGGGTTATTGTCGTCGAGCACCATAGTCAGGCGATAAGTGCCAGTGGACGCTCTTTTCGCATTCCAGTTGTAGCCATACACGGTGCCGCCGCTGGAGGTAGTTTCTACCGACCAGTCACCGGTGTAGGCAGCGATATTAACCATCGGTGAACCTACGCTCACACCTGCCCACTGGCCAAGCGCCTCTTCCCAGTAGGGGCTAACGGAATCCGGGACCTTCTGGATCAGCAGTCGCGCACAATGGGAGTAGACCAACGCGTGAACTGGCACAGGGTTGCCCAGTTCGTCGACCGCGGTTCGAACCTCGGTAGGATCTACCAGTGCACCGCTGCCAAAAAACTCAGTGCCCTGCATTTCATTCCCGGACTGCTCTGTCCCGGGTACTGCTCCGCTCATGCCCAGCGCTGCGAAACAACCAACACTTTCCCCGGTTTCATCGGGAATGACGCAAGGGCTGGGCACGTCGCCCGTACCCCAGTCGGCCACCAGGGCAGACAGTTCGCCATTATCATGGGGTATCAGTGCGTTCTGAAGCAGGTTGAATTCCACTCGAATCTGGCGAGCCTGTATCGACGGGCTGGATTCCAGCAGGTCACCGACATCAACGCTGGTAACCGTCAGGGGGGTACTGACGTCGTGGCCGACAGAAAGTGTTTTCCAAAAGTTCTCAGGCCGCTTCTGCAACCACCAGATCTTCGGATCACCATCGAATTCGATGGCGCCGGTCTCGGAGACAACGGTGATATGGCGTCCGTAGTAGCACAGATACTCCGGGGGGACCGGTGTCCCTGTGACCACTCCCTCCTCGCCGATGCACGCATCAACCGGATCAATGACTTCGGCCGATCGCCAAGCGCCATCGGCAGGCAACCCGGCTGGCCCGATATTTTCCGATAAGATCAAGGGAAAGGACAGATTGTTGGAGCCGATCTCGCCCGTATCCGGCTTGTTGCACGGCGGAGAACTGCCATCGTCACAGATCTTCTTGGCAAAAACACTGCCACTCATACTGATAGCCATAGCCATGCAAACAGCCGCCAATGCCGCTGATAATCGATAGTGCCCTGAGGCTGAGATGTGATCCGTAGGAACAGGGCTTGGTCGCTTCAACACATTCAAATTTGTCATCTGAGATTCTCCATAATTAAGTTCTCAATAGCGCTATCGATTGAATCATTGAATGAGTCATCGATTGAGCGCTTAGGTTTTTTTGCGGGTGCAAGCTGGACGGAATCTAATCGACCAGGTGCCAGCATTAATTGATGTAGCTCATCTGAGTTTGATAGCAGGCATTTTTTACGTAGCGAACACGATCAGGCTCAATTCAAGATCGGCATAGTCGGGTCTGGCGACAATGAATAGGGTCGGCGCTTTGAGGACGTAAATGTTACGGCTGACGGGCTTACGCCACTAGGTCAGCACGCCGATATTGTGCCAGCATCATAGCCAAGTGTGCTGGCGTCGAAGCCGGTGAGGCGAAGCGAATTTCACGCCATCCACTTTTCTTAAAGCGATTGAAACGCCAAACAATAAATCTCGCCCTATCAGGCCTTGGGCGAATAAAGATGACTGAGTGACGGCTGGTACTCCGCCGAAAGCTCAAGCAGGTCAAGCTTGCCAAGCACGCATGAAAGCAGGCGCTGCGCTGCCTTAGAACGGTAAAGAGATTCTTGCCAGTGGCGCAAAGGTATCACAGGACCTGTGGCAGATTGCGCTTCAGGCCGGCCGCCTTTCAGGTGGGTCACGCCTCGAGAAAAACCATCAACTCACAACCTCGCTGGACGTCGCTCATTGCCTGTCGGAATAGGTACATAGTATGTTGAGGCTGTGGATCTTATGTTCCATCCAAGAGTGTAAGGCTTGGCATGGTCAAAAGCAGCGAAGTAATGCAGCATTGGTGAGACTCAAGCGAACGAGAAGCCTGGGCCACATTCGATAAGCAACTGTCCTTCCAGTCCCGCTGCTCGATGCAGCTGTGCCTGCTGATATTCTTCATCACGCCACATGGCGAGCATAACTTCCGTTGAAGGATATTGGATAAGGGCCATGGCATCCCAGGCGCCTTCACCTTCACCAATCAAGAAACCGCGCACTTCGCCGCTGTAAAGCACCTTGGCTCCCTTGGGTCCCATGATTCGCTCAAATGCTTGGCCATAAAGCTTGTAGGCGGCCTCGCCCGTGAGGTCTGATTCTCGGCCATCTTCATAGACCGCATGATTTTTGAATTGCAGCAGATTGAGCATCGCGATCGGCTCCCCGGTTTTACGGTCTCGAAAGCTTCGTACCTGATTAGCCGTGGGCTGCAATATATTCTTAATCATCGTGAAGTGGCCTTAAAAGCGTTAGTAAGGCCTAAGTATACGAAACAGGGTTGTGAATTGCGCGCTGTTAGTGGCTGTGTAAAGGCAGA
>DGOD01000363.1 GCA_002389265.1 Gammaproteobacteria bacterium UBA4475 | reverse complement strand
CTTGTGTTGTGGTGCTGACCGATAGCGTGCAGACAAGTAGTAAGAGTTTAAAGAAGTGTAAAGAAAAAGTTGCTGTTGGCTGAATCATAAAAAAATACCTTTTTTTATCCCTGGATTTTTATCGCTATGTTTCTTTCGCTATATATCTTTCGCTATCCTTGTATCGTTACCACGGATAGCTACTCCTGTCCTTTTTACTATTGGTAAGCCAAAACTCCAAGATTCAGACTAATTTAAAAACCGGCGAAAATAAAGTTTGTTGGTTCTGCGGCCTCAGTGGCTGCGCGCCCGGTCTTCGAGAAGCTCACTTGCAGGACGGGTCAGGGGTTAATTGGTTAATGTGTTGCCGGCCGCGGGCGTCGCCCCCAATGCTCGCTCTGGCGGCAGAACCCCAGCATTTATTTCAAGACCCGGGTCAGGGTCTGAATAGTAACCAAGTGCATAATTACCCATCGTATAGCCTAGTAATTCCTGCAAGGCTTGAGGTAGATGTCGGGCTATGTAGGGTGGGCAGGAAAGAAACTGGTTCTCTTCCTGACGCAGCCAACCCAGACAATAGGTTAAATTAAGGCCCATGCGGATCTCTTGGCTACGGTTCTCGCCCCCTGAATGGATGACCGATCCAGAGTAGACCAGAACTGATCCCTGGCGCATTTCCGCCTGGCATTGGTCGTCTGCCGTGGCTTTTTGACCGTCTTGCCAGCGATGGCTGCCAGGGACGACTCGAGTGGCACCATTTTCTGCGGTGAAGTCAGTTAAAGCCCAGATAGTATTGAATTGAGGTTCAATGCTGCGGGGTAGATGATTTCCCCAAGCGAGTCGGTCCCGGTGCAGTGGTTGCGCGCCTTCACCGGGACCAATAAAAATCGTCTGGGTCAGGTGTAGAATAATTTTTTCGGTAAAGGGCGCCAAAAAGGCTCGAGCGGCATCGAGGATAATGGGCTGTGTGATCAGATCTCGGCAGGCGGGGGAACGGGCAACCAGCGCTCCGGTGCGGCGTGTCTTGCGTCCCGAAAAATCGTCGCCGCCGAATCGAGTTTGCGCCACATAAGGCATAACTTCTTCAACGATTTGATCCCTCAGGGGTTGAGGCAGCAGGTCAGCGATGATGCAAGCACCGTCGCGATCGAGAACCTGTAACAACTGCGCTTGGCTAGCAGTTGCATCTAGTGTCTGTAGTTTCGGCATCTGGAGTCTCCGCAGGATCGGTTAGTTATACCAGACGGTTCAAGTCAGCGAAACAATGGAATATTTTCTTGGGTGTCGTGATGCAGTTGCCGTTGATTAAGAGCAAGGTAGATCTCAGCAGCAATACCGGAAGTGCCGAAGACCAGGCACATGACAACGATTGGATAGCTGCGGCGATGGTAGGATCGACGTCAGGTCATCATGCTCATTAGCGAGACGAGGCCAAGTGCCAAAAAGACACAATCAAGGCGGTATTGAAGGCGTGCTGCGGGATGGGCCATAGGTCTTGGTCAGCGATTCATATTTTTTGCTGTCGGCAACACAGGTCCCAAAAATACAGGTCTAGAAATGCTCGATCAGCAATACGCCAAATACCGAGCTCAGCATCAAGCTCAGTTTTTTGAGAGAAATGGCCTCTACGCTGGGGTGACGCGTCAGGCCGAGGTGATACCTAAGTCGCCAGCATCCTTGAAGAAGCTCGTCAGCACCTGATACAAATGGTGGGCATCGTCGCTACCGGCCAGTTCCCGTATAGAGTGCATGGCGAAGGTGGGGACGCCAACATCCAGGGTCTTGATGCCGAGTTCTTTAGCTGTCACGGGGCCGATGGTGCTACCACAGGCCATATCTGTGCGCGTGACAAAGGTCTGGTGGGGTACCTTTAACCGGTCGCACAGAGCGGTGAAGTAGGCTGCAGTAACACTATTGGTCGCATATCGCTGGTTGGCATTGACCTTGATGACCGGCCCTTGGTTCAGAATAGGACCATGGTTGCCATCATGTTTGTTCGCGTAGTTAGGATGCACGCCGTGGGCGTTGTCGGCCGAGATCAACAGCGATCGGTTGATTGCTCGTTGGCGATCAATGGTATCGGGAATTATTCGCGTCAGAACATCTTTTAGGAACGTGCCTTGAGCGCCCTCTGCAGAAACACTACCGACCTCCTCATGATCACTGCATACCACAAGACTGGTGAGGGCTTGGTCAGCTTCAAGCAAACTCTGGATGGCGGTAAAGCAGCTCAATAAGTTGTCGAGCCGAGCGCTAGCGATAAACTCCTTATTGAAGCCAGTTTGGGCCGCGCCTTGAGTATCGAAGAAACACAGTTCATGGCTGAGTACCCTTTGCACCTTGGTGCCTTTATGTTCGGTTTTGATCTGTTTGACCAGCAAGTCATTGAGTGTTTGCTGTTCACCGGCCTGCATAAGCAATGGTGGAATGTCCGTTTGCGAGTTAATTTTACGTTCGCTGTTGGCTTCCCGATCAAGATGAATAGCGAGGCTGGGTATGGTGCCGATCGGCCGTTTGAAATTGATGTTGACGTTGGCTAGTTTGTCATTAGTGGCTTGATAGGTCACTCGCCCAGCCAGTGACAAATCACGGTCAAACCAGGGATTGAGCAGCACTCCACCATAGACTTCAACGCCGATGTTCAGATAACCATTCAGGTAGTTCTCTGGCTTGGGTTTAACCTTCAGGCAGGGGCTGTCGGTATGCGCGCCAACGATGCGTAAGCCACTGCTGACGGGATCTTTGGAGCCGAGGACGAACGCAATCAGCGATGATTCATTGCGAGTCACGACATACTTGCCCGGTGTTAATGGCCAGTCATCCCGCTCGTTAAGTAGGTCGAAACCTTGGCTTTGGAGTATGTTAAGCATGCTGCTCACCGCATGAAACGGGGTTGGAGACTGATCGAGATAGCCCATGAGGGCGGTGTTAAAGGAATCTTTGGTCATAATATTCAGGGCTCGTTCTGAGAAGACATAGGTCGAACTGCGAAAGGAATTCTAGCAAAAAAATCGGTGACAAGCTGTTATTAGGCGCGAGGGCGGTTTGGCGCGTCTCGATGGGGTTCGCCGATCCTGTTGATTTATTCATGGTAGGACAATAAACTGCGGCGAGCCTTCGGAGTAGTGACAGAAGGCCAGCGCCGATTTGAGAATCAGCTTGCGGGCGCGGTATAAATGCAGCTAAAGCGGGAAGCGTAAACCTGCTTTAGCTGCCTGGTAATGGCGGCCCATCGAGGCAGGTTTTTTTTTGCCTGCATATTGACGCGCTGCTGGCCGTTCGGTAATCGTTTGATGGAGAGGAAAAGGCAATGACTGATTCAGACACGACGGGTGAGTCTGGGTTCACATCCCGGGTTGTCCATGCCGATCGGCGTGGCAAGATTGAGCACGGTTCCATTCACAAGCCAGTCCACACGGCGGTCACCTATGCCTATGATGATGCTCGAGATTTAGCCGCAGTTTTTCAGGGCAAGCAGGCAGGTTACACCTACGGACGGCAGGTGAACCCCACCGTCACAGCCCTTCAGGACAAAATCACTATCATGGAACATGGGATTGCGACAGCGGCCTTTGCGACGGGGATGGCGGCTATCGGCACTACCCTGTTTTCGCTGCTGCGCCGTGGCGACCATATCATCTCCAGTGCATTTTTGTTTGGCAACACGAACAGCTTGTTGAATACATTTGCGGCGCAGGGTATTGAAGTCAGTTTTGTGGATGCTACCGATGCGGCTTTGGTCGCGGCAGCCATCCAGCCCAATACTCGCCTGGTATTTGTCGAAACCATTGCCAACCCCAGAACCCAAGTAGCCGATCTCGTTGGGATTGGTGATTTATGTGAGCAACACCAATTGATTTTTTGTGTGGATAATACGATGACCACGCCGTATCTGTTTCAACCACGATCGGTGAAAGCTAGTTTGGTGGTGAACTCTCTGACCAAGTACATTGGTGGCCACGGTAATGCGCTGGGCGGTGCAGTAACGGATACGGGCAATTTTGATTGGTCAAATTTTGATAATATCTATGACACCTACAAGGCCGGTCCTGCCAGTCACTGGGGGATCACGCAGATCAAGAAAAAGGGTTTGCGCGATTTTGGTGCGACACTTGGGCCTGAGGCGGCGCATCACTTGTCCGTAGGTTCTGAAACGCTGGCGCTGAGAATGGAGCGCGCCTGTACCACGTCAATGACTCTCACAGAATACCTGTCTCAGCATCCACGCGTGAAGCAGGTCTATTATCCTGGGCTGACTGACCATCCGCAATCGGATCGTGCGGCGGCGCTATTTCGTCATCCAGGCGCGATATTCAGCGTTGAGTTGGTAGACGGGGTGGACTGTTTTGATTTTATTAACAAGCTGGATCTTGTGATCTGTGCGAGCAATCTCGGTGATACCCGGTCTCTGGCTATTCCAGTGGCGCATTCCATATTTCACGAGATGGGGCCTGAGCGGCGTGCCTCGATGGGTATTGCCGATTCGTTAGTGAGATTTTCCATCGGTATCGAAGAACCTGAAGATTTATTAAACGACTTTGAGCAGGCGCTCGCTTAAACGTCTTTACTTTAAATTATTTTTCGCTGAGATTGTCTCGAGTGTTAAACTCTCGCAAATCAAAATTGATAGGGTCGGTTGATCCAACACTAACTTTAAGGTGAAAAGCATGTCGAACGCGGTTGTATCCACAAATCTGCCATTGGCAAATAAGCGTCAGGGTAAAGTCAGGGATTTGTATGATTTAGTCTTGCCTGATGGTGGTGAAGGCATTTTGATCATAGCCACAGATCGTATCAGCGTATTTGATGTTGTGTTGGCGAATGGCATACCCGACAAAGGCGTTATGCTGACGAAGATATCGACTTTCTGGTTCAACTATTTTCAGGGTAAATTCAATCACCACTTGGTTTCCACCGATGCCAACGATATACCGGGCATCAGTGCGGCGGACAAAGCCATGCTTCAAGGTCGGATTATGATTTGCCGAAAATCGAAAGTGATCCCCATCGAATCGATTGTTCGGGGCTATCTGACCGGCAGTGGCTGGAAAGACTATCAAAAGTCGGGCAAGGTTTGCGGTATAGCACTGCCTGCCGGGATGCAAAATAGCTCGAAAATTGATCAGCCTATCTTTACGCCTTCGACTAAGGCTGATGCTGGGCATGACGAAAACATCAGCTTTGAAGAAGCCTGCGATTTGGTCGGCACGGGTTTGATGGAGAAGGTGCGCGATGAGTCGTTGTTGATCTATACCACTGCTCGTGATTATGCCGCCGAGCGAGGAATTATTATCGCGGACACCAAGTTTGAATTTGGGCTGGAAGGTGATAGCAATGAGCCGGTATTAATCGATGAGGTGCTGACTCCAGACAGTTCACGTTTCTGGCCAGCCGATGAATGGCAGGCAGGGCGCGAGCAAAATAGTTTCGATAAGCAATATGTGCGTAATTATACCCAGGAGTTAGTAGACCGAGGCGAGTGGGATAAAGAATACCCAGCGCCGGCACTGCCTGATGAGGTTATTGAAAATACCTTGGCACGTTACCAGGAAGCCTATGACCGCCTAACCGCCTAAGGCTTGAGATTGCCCCGCCTGTTTGTCAGGCCGGGCAATCGAGCAAATGGCAGTTAACCAGCAAGCGGGCTGTCAGGCGGTCTGCTTGCCACTATAGCAAACGCCCGTGCCGCCCAAGCCGCAGTAACCATTAGGCACCTTGGCGAGATACTGCTGATGGTAGTGCTCGGCGTAATAGAAGTCCCCCGCAGGTTGAATCTCTGTGGTAATTTCACCGTAACCCGATGCCATCAGACTTCCCTGGAAGATCTTTTCGCTCGCTTTGGCGGCAGCCAGTTGGCTGGCATCGAAGGTGTAGATGCCTGATCGATATTGGGTGCCCATATCGTTGCCTTGGCGCATGCCTTGGGTCGGGTTGTGGCTTTCCCAGAAGAGGGCGAGCAGGGCATCATAGCTGATGATTGCTGGGTCGAAGATCACGAGAACCACCTCATTGTGACCTGTCAGACCAGAGCAGACCTCCTCGTAACTGGGATTGGGTGTGACCCCGCCGCTATAGCCTACAGCCGTGGAGACAACCCCGGTTGCTTCCCAAAAGCGTCTTTCAGCCCCCCAGAAGCAACCCATACCGAACACAGCCTGCTGCAAGTGCGCAGCAAAGGGTGGCTGCAATGGTGCGCCGTTGACGAAATGCGCTGCTGGCACCGGCATTGAGTCGGTACGTCCGGGCAAGGCTTCGTCAGCGGTGGGCAGGACAGATTTTTTATTCAGTAAACCCATGTTATTTGCTCCAGGTAAGATCTCAATCAGTGTAAGTTACAGTTGTTATACTCTCAAATCCAGATGTAGGTTCAGGCTATGAAATTTGATTTTGATCGAGTGATCGACCGTAGTGCCAGCCACTGCACTAAGTTTGAAAAGTATGCGGGGCAGGATATCCTGCCGCTGTGGGTTGCCGACATGGATTTCCAGTCGCCGGTTGCAGTGATAGAAGCGCTGCAACGCCGGGTCGAGCATGGCGTGTTTGGATATACGTTGCCGCCTCCGGCGCTGGTTGATGTCATTATTGAGCGCCTGCAACGCCTTTATCAATGGCGGGTTGAAGCGGAAGATATTTTTTTCATGCCCGGGGTGGTGTCTGGCCTGAATATGGCCTGTCGAGGCTTGCTGGAACAACACCAGGCGGCTATTACCGCGACACCCGTGTACTACCCATTTCTTGATGCGCCGTCTCTGCAACAGCGGCAATTGATCAGCTTGCCCGTAGACAAGCGCGCAGACGGTTTTCATTATCCCCTGGAGGCTCTGGCAGAACAGGCCGCGGGTAATGCTGGACTGCTGATGCTGTGCCACCCGTTCAATCCGATCGGTCGGCTACTTGATCGGGCTGAGTTAACCGAGATCGCGGCTATCTGTGAGCGGGAGAATTTATGGATCTGTTCTGATGAAGTGCATTGCGACCTGGTGTTTGATGGGCGTCAACATATTCCACTGGCGACGATCAGTCCGGCTGCGGCCATGCGCACTGTGACACTGATGGCGCCCAGTAAGACTTTCAACATTGCAGGGCTCGGCGGGAGCTTTGCCATTATTCAGAATCCTGAACTACGGGCACGATTTAAAGCGGCTGGAGAGGGCATTTTGCCCAACGTTAATTTGCTGGCCTATGAAGCCATGCTGGCGGCTTATCGAGATTCTGCAGACTGGCATGAGTCTTTAATGGCGTATCTGCAGGGCAATCGAGACTATCTATATACAGCTTTGAATGCGTTGCCGGGTGTCACGATGCATAAAGTTGAGGCCACCTACCTCGCCTGGCTCGACATTTCGGCTCTGGGTTTGAATAACCCGCCCGGCTTCTTCGAATCCCACGGGTTGGGGATGTCGCCAGGCGCTCAGTTTGGTGACGGTGATTACATGCGGCTTAATTTTGGTTGTCCTCGATCCTTATTGGAAGAAACAGTGGCGCGGTTTCGCCGAGCGCTTAAGGTCAGTTGAGAGTGGCACAGCAGGGCCTCTGTTATTCACTATTAGCATGCTGTTAGTATACGATTGAAATTGATGCTGGGAGGCAGTTGCGTCCCGAAACTTACATGACCCGGTTAACTGGGTGAAAGGAGTTTTTTATGCCAGAGTTCTGTAGTGTCGAGAAAGAAGGTCGGCTGACAATTGTTACCATTCAGCGACCCGAGGTGATGAATTCGCTCCATCCACCGGCTAACGCTGAGTTAGCTGAAGTTTTTGATGATTTTGCCAATGACCCTGAACAATGGGTTGCCATTATCACGGGTGCTGGTGATCGTGCGTTTAGTGCGGGCAATGATCTGAAGTATCAGGCGACGGGCGGTAAGATGTTCTCGCCGGCTTCTGGGTTTGCGGGTTTGACCTCCCGTTTCGATTGTTCGAAACCAATCATTGCGGCGGTGAACGGCATCGCCATGGGCGGCGGTTTCGAGATTGCGCTTGCCTGTGATCTGATTATTGCTGCGGAGAATGCGATATTCGCTTTGCCAGAGCCCCGCGTGGGTCTGGCAGCGCTGGCCGGAGGTATTCACCGGTTGCCGAGAGAGATTGGTATGAAGCAGGCGATGGGGATGTTGCTTACCGGCCGCCGGGTGCCAGCAGCGGAAGGTAAGGTGCTGGGTTTTGTTAACGATGTCGTTCCTCAAGGCGAAGCTCTCAACGCGGCGAAGGCTTGGGCTGGTCTGATTCTTGAATGCGCGCCGCTGTCGGTGCGAGGCAGTAAGCAGGCAGCGATGCAGGGCATGGCCGCCGCAAGCCTGGAGGCAGCCATTAAAGGTCAATACGAGCAGATTCAAACCATGTATGGCTCGGCAGATTTTGTCGAAGGCCCTAAGGCTTTTTCTGAGAAACGCCAGCCGAACTGGTCCGGTGCCTAATAAAATTAAGTGAAACCTAAGGTCCATGCAGGACATTACTGAGAAATAATATGCGATATATTTTTGGCTTGATGGGCTTATTTTTTGCCAGTGGGGTTTTAGCGAGTGCTGGGGCTGCAGATGGTCCAAACAACATGGGGCTGACAGGTAATCCCCTCGGTTTTTTGGCTATCGCGATTTTCGTGCTCGCCTATGCCTTTGTGATGATTGAGGAATTCATCCACCTGCCCAAGTCGAAGCCGGTAATATTGGCGGCAGGCTTGATCTGGATAATCGTCGGTTATCTGTCGGCGACCCATCAGTCAGATTCATTGCAACTCAAGACGATTCTCGAACACAATCTGAATGAATATGCCGCGTTGTTTCTGTTTCTGCTGGTGGCGATGACTTACATTAACGCAATGACAGAGCGGAATGTCTTTGAGGCACTGCGTTGCTGGCTGATTCGGCGCCAGTTTGGCTACCGAAAGCTATTTTGGATCACGGGTGTGTTTGCCTTCTTCCTCTCACCGATCGCGGATAACTTGACCACAGCGCTGTTGATGGGGGCGGTGGTATTGGCGGTTGGCTCCGATAGCCCGAAATTCGTGGCGCTCGGTTGTATCAACATTGTAGTTGCAGCAAATGCTGGCGGCGCTTTCAGTCCGTTCGGCGACATCACGACTCTGATGGTCTGGCAGAGTGGGCATGCTACGTTCTTCGAGTTTTTTGCCTTGTTCCTGCCGTCTGTCGTGAATTTTATGGTGCCGGCAACGTTGATGAGTTTCGCTGTGCCGGACGAAAATCCACAAGCGGGTACTGATGTTGATGTCCCTATGAAGCGCGGTGCCTTGGTAATCTGTGGTTTGTTCATCTGTACAATTGCAACCGCCGTATCCTTCGAGCAGTTCCTGCACTTGCCGCCATTTTTGGGCATGATGTTCGGCATGTCTTATCTGTTTATGTTTGCCTATTACATCAAGATGAGTTCGCCTGAGGAACATGAAGACTTCAGTCAGTTCAATATTTTTAATAAGGTGGCGCAGGCAGAGTGGGACACATTGTTCTTCTTTTTCGGTGTCATCTTCTGTGTTGGTGGACTTGGGTTTATTGGTTACCTCGAAATTATGTCGAGTTATTTCTACGGCGGCTGGGGCGCGACGAATGCGAACATCGCTATGGGAGTAATGTCGGCGGTTATCGACAACATCCCGGTTATGTTTGCAATTTTAACCATGGAGCCGGAAATGGGCCTTTATCAATGGCTGCTGATCACCTTAACCTGTGGCGTGGGTGGTAGCTTGTTGTCTATCGGTTCGGCTGCGGGTGTGGCGTTGATGGGCCAGGCGCGTGGCGCCTATACTTTCTTCTCTCACTTAAGGTGGACTTGGGCCATCGCCCTAGGCTATATCGCGAGTATCTATACGCATTATTTACTGAATTCGACGATGTAAACTGTCAAGGAAAGCCGAATTTTTGCTGAACCTTGCAGGAATTTGGCTAGCCGAAGGTCCTGCTCTCCAATCATTCTACTGGGAGAGCCTTGATTAAATCAGCACAATAATAGGTTCTTGATGAACGATAAACTGAATATCGCAGTGTTAACAGTTTCTGATACTCGAGGTCTTGATACAGATACCTCGGGTCAATTTTTATGCGATGCGTTGATAGCGGAATCTCATCATTTGGCAGATCGTGCCATTATCATCGATGATCGGTATTTACTGCGAGCTCGGGTTTCAGCCTGGATTGCGCAACCTGAAATTGAGGTCATACTGCTGACCGGCGGCACGGGATTCACCGCAAGAGATTCTACACCTGAGGCAATCATGCCCTTGCTGGATGTTGAGGTGCCCGGTTTCGGTGAACTGTTTCGACACTTGTCGTATCTTGAGATCGGTACATCCACCGTTCAATCTCGAGCCATTGCCGGGATCGCCAACAACACGCTCATTTTCTGTATGCCAGGATCGACCGGCGCTTGTCGTACGGCTTGGGATGGGATTCTGAAAACCCAGTTGGATATTAATAACCGCCCTTGTAACTTCGCCGAACTGATCAAAAAGGGGTCCCACTAGTGGCCCAAATGACACCTGTGGACGAGGTCATTGCCAAGCTACTGGCCATGGCGGAACAGACCACCCGGGTTGAGCGGCTGGATTTGTCCGATGCCTTGAATCAGATGCTGGCAGAGGACATTATCGCCAGTGTCGATGTGCCATCTGCGGATAACAGTGCGATGGATGGTTATGCGCTGGACGCGAGTGATCTGAATATGCGTGCTGGCGGGCTCTATACGGTGGCCGACCGTATTGCTGCGGGTTATATCGGTCAACCGTTGCAGCCAGGTACCTTGAGTCGGATCTTCACGGGTGCACCGCTGCCTGAAGGTGCGAACGCCGTGGTCATCCAGGAAGATACGGTGCTCGTCGATGGTCTGGTGCAACTCAATGTTTTGCCTGTTGTCGGCGAGAATGTGCGGCCGCGAGGTCAGGACGTTATTCAGGGTCAAACTGTGATGTCCTCAGGGCGACGACTACTCCCGCAGGACTTAGGGCTGATTGCCTCTGTGGGTGTGTCCCGAGTCGCGGTTTATGAGCCCTTGGTGGTGGGGTTAATGTCCACTGGCGATGAGTTGGTTGAGCCGCCTGAGCCGCTAGGTCCTGGGAAAATCTACAACTCAAACCATTACACGCTGACAGGGTTGATTCGCCGCCTAGGTATGACGGTCTTCGACTTGGGTCTGGTGGCAGATACTGCTGAGGCGACGGAACGTGCCCTGTTGCGAGGTGCCGCCAATGCCGACTGTATTATCAGCAGTGGCGGTGTTTCGGTGGGTGAAGAGGATCACGTCAAGGCAGCAGTTGCAAAGCTGGGTCGCCTTGACTTGTGGCGAATCGCGATCAAGCCCGGTAAGCCCATGGCGTTTGGACATGTCGCTGGGGTTCCCTTTATTGGCTTGCCCGGTAATCCGGTCTCGAGTTTCGTGACCTTTACGATCGTCGCGCGGCCCTACTTATTGAAATGTCAGGGTGCTGCCGATCCGACATTGTTTTGTGTATACGCCCGTGCAGCGTTTTCGAGTCAGGCAGGCAAGCGTCGAGAGTATTTTCGTGTCCAGCTGAGTACAAGTGCGCTCGGCGAGCTGAGTGTGACGCGTTTCCCCCAGCAGGGCTCTGGTGTGATGTCATCAGTGAGTTGGGCGAATGCCCTGGCGGAACAGGATATTGATCAGGAAATTGCTGAAGGTGACTGGTTGAAGGTCTATCCCTTTACCTAGCTCGTTGGCTAGTCCTTAGCGCTAACCAGATCGACTGATCGGCTCGATTCTGGGGCCGGGGTGCATACTGGAAAATTTTTTTAGTAGCCCGCAACAGGCCGCAGACAACCATAAACAAGGAGGCTGAAAAAGGTATGCCATTATTATTGCTCAGTGTGATTCTCTCGATGCTGCTCGGTGGTGTTATCTGGCTGGTCATTGGAAGCCGCCTGCCGCCGGGTTCGGCAGAAAAATTTCCGGTCCTGAATAACATAGCCTACTACGCTTTGATGGCGTTCCTGCCGATATTCCTAGCAATTTTTTACACGTTTTGATGGCTGATAAGATGCCAAAATTCACTGTGAATATTGACGCCGTTAAAGGCTTCCTTGACCCTCGGGAAGGACAGGAACTGTACGATCGATGTCTGGCCGCAGGTGAACTAGGGCCGACCCTTGAAATAGGCAGCTATTGTGGAAAATCCACGGTCTACCTAGGAGAGGCTTGCCGGCTCGCGGGTCGAAGCTTATTTGCGGTGGATCATCATCGCGGTTCTGAAGAACATCAACCCGGCGAGTTCTACCATGATCCGGAGTTGTTTGATTCGGTGTCGGGTCTGGTGGATACCTTTCGATTGTTTCGCCAAACCCTGCGTGAAGCGGGTCTTGAGCAGGTGGTGGTGCCCATCGTCGCAGCGACTCAGGTCGCAGCAAGGGACTGGGGTACGCCCTTGGGCATGGTGTTTATCGACGGCGGGCATAGTTTTGAAGCCGCGCAGGCTGATTATGATTGTTGGGCACGGCATATTCGGATTGGCGGAATTCTCGCTATTCACGATATTTTCCCGAACCCGAATGATGGTGGTCAGGCACCTTATAGCATCTGGCGGCAGGCGATCGCCTCAGGTTTATTCGAAGATCTTGGAGTAGTTCGCACGTTGGGTGTCTTGCGACGCAAGGACGGTTGATTCCTGGCGAAACAAGTGTGCAGCCGGGGTGACATTAGACAGAGCATCAGCGGCCAGCAGGATGGCGGCTGCGGTCCACGTGGGTTTTTCCAGTGGCCAGAGTGTATCGTCACGAAAAACATAACCGGTCCAGTAAGCGCCATCGGTATCGCGGAATTCGTGCAACCAGCTGAACAGTTGGACTGCCCGTTGGTATTCGCCGGCGGCCAGTAAGGCCATTACCAGTTCACAGGATTCGGCAACGGTGATCCAGGGTTCATCATCGACACAGCGACTTCCCAAGCCATCGACAACAAAGTCGTCCCAGCGCGACTTGAGGTGCTGTTGAGCCCGTGGGCCACTCACAACGCTAGTTAGGACCGGGTAAAACCAGTCCATGGCAAACCGACTTTTGCTATCCCAGGTACGATCAAAACATTCGGGATGTTGGCGTAAGGCGTTGCCGAGGCGGGTCCGTGCCAACGCCCAATGTGGGACCTGCATATCCAGTGTGGTAGCGATATTCAGTGCACATTCAAAACTTTTATAAATGCTGCTACAACCGGTGATCAGTGAGTCCTGCTGTATCCCTTTAGTGGTATCTTCTGCCCAGTAAATCTCTCCCTGCGGGCCCTGCAGACACAGCACAAAATCTATCGCTCGTTTGACCACTGGCCAAATACCCTCGAGGAAATCTCGATCTCGAGTGACCAGGTAGTAGTGCCAGACACCAGTGGCAATATAGGCCACGAAATTTGATTCCGCTCGAGTACCATCTTCAACTTTGCCCGCTCGATAAGAGGCAAGCCAGCTGCCGTTCGGCAACTGATGATCGCGAAGCCAGTAATAAGCCTGTTTAGCCTCGTCATAACGGCCACCAATAGTTAATCCCATGGCAGACTCGATATGATCCCAAGGATCCATGAGGCCACCTTCAAACCAGGGGATGGCACCGTCGGAGGTTTGGGTGTTGGCGATATAATCTACGGTGTCCTGAAAGTATTCAACGGGGTAGAAACCCATCGATACATACAGGCGGGTCATAGCTGTGGGCCTTTGACGAAATACATGACTACGCTCTTGCCCATGACAGGGTTGAGCATTGCGTCCATGAACCGGGTGATCCAGGGTTGATGCATCAGGTCCCAGACCAGAAATCGGTGATAGGTTTTCACGAGTGTCGCTTCGTCTTTACCGGATTCGCGCCAGAATAAACATTTGAGCCACCAGTAAGGGACATGTAATGCATGGGCGTGATGTCGACGGAAGAAGACGAAGCCTAAATCCTCAATGTCAGCGCGCAGATGCGACGCGTTAAAAATGCGAATGTGACCACCCTCTGCTGCGTGATATGCGTCGCTGATGCGCCAACAGATCCACTCGGGAAAGAAGCGCGGCACGCTGGCGGCAAAGGTACCGCCGACCTTCAATACGCGACATATTTCCCGTAACACGGCCCGGTAATTCGGTATATGTTCAAGTACTTCTGAGCAGATGACTTTGTCAAAACTATTGTCAGCGAAAGGCAGGCGGGTACCGTCGGCGACAGAAATGAACAGGCTCTTATTGCCGTTATCGGGTTCTTCGAACTCCTTGAAGCGATCGCGAGTGATGCTCAGATCCTTGTGGCTCAGATCAACGCCGACAGATTCGATATTATGCAGCATGTAGGCGGTGATCGCATGACGACCCTCGCCACAACCGAGATCCAGAATTCGGTCGTTGTCACGAATTTTCAGTTCGTCGAAATTAATGGTTTGCATAGACATTTAGGTGTTATCGATGATGTGTTGATAGGTTTGGGTCATACTCGCAGCAGCAACCTGCCAGCTAAATTTGTCCAAGATTCTGGTCCGCGCTTTAAGTCCCAGTGCCTGAGCTTTCTCAGGGTGATCCAACAGATCTGCAACTGCGCTCGCAATAGCTTTGGCGTCTCTGACGGGCACAAGGATGCCGCTGTCACCGACGACTTCGGGCAGGGCGCCGCCCTTCGTTGAGACCACTGCAACCCCACAGGCCATCGCTTCGCCGGCAGGCAAGCCGAAACCTTCATAAATAGATGGCACTACCACCAGGCTGGTCTCAGCATACAGGGTGACGAGTTCAGCCGTTGACACACCTGAAACGAATCGAATTTGAGCTTGGATTCCCAGCCGGTTGATGAGCTGTTGGCTGTCGCCGTCGGCATTGATTTTGCCGAGCACCACCAGATGGATTTGTGGATAGTCTGGTGTCAGTAAAGCGATTGCCTCGATGAGATACGACAAGCCCTTCAATGGCTGGTCGGCGCTGGCGGTAGCCATAATTCGAAAGGGTATACGGCGAGTCTTTGGCTGTGGACGAAATATTTCTGTATCGATGCCGTTATGGACGACCTTGATGGTCGCTGAGTCAATATCAAAGGCGCTGGCTATATCAACTTTGGACTGCTCTGAAACAGTGACAATATGTTTAAGGCGCCTCACGACTTTTTTTTGCATACCGAGAAACGAGTGCCAGCGCCGGATCAGCAGCCTTAACTTCCAGTCGTCGGTATTGCCCAGAGCAATGTGGAGATCACTGGTGATGGGATGATGAATGGTCGCGACCAATGGGATGCCGGTATTTTGCAACTTGAGCAAACCGAAGCACAAGGACTGGTTGTCATGAACAATATCGTAATCAGGTTTATGCCGGCGAAAGTATTTCACCAGCCGTCGACCAAAGGTATAAGGCTCGGGGAACCCGCCGGTGAACATGCTGAACCATTCGAAAAAGTCCGTATAGGACAGCAGATGGCGGGGTCGAAGGGCGGTGACATGGTTGTCGGCCTCGAACAAGTTGAGACCGGGTAGTTTGATGAGGTTAACGCCAGGGTCAAGGATCGGGTAGGGTTCGCCGGAGATGACGTCAACTTGATGACCCTGCTTGACCAGCGCTTTGCTCAGGTAGCGAATATAGATGCCTTGGCCGCCGCTGTAAGGATTGCTGCGATAACCGAGCAAGCAGATCTTGAGCTTTGAGGTCGGTTTAATTTCCTCGCCCAGACTGGAAGCGGGCTCACTGATACCCGACGGGGCAGAGACACTGTTCTGCATGCAAATTAACCAGTGTATCGAGTGAAGAAAATGGGCTCAGGCATAGTTGTAATGTCTATCTTGTGGTGTGGATGCAGAGCCTTCTGGCGAGCTGTTTGATTGTACGGATTTATCGGCTGCATGACAATTTTAGTTGGGGACGCCTAGTTGGGG
>DGOD01000026.1:1762-4945 GCA_002389265.1 Gammaproteobacteria bacterium UBA4475 | reverse complement strand
TCTCCCAGCTGAGCTATGGCCCCAGATAAACTGGATAAAACAACGTAGAGATTGTCCGCTAAAGCGCTTGATCGCGCAAGACTTACCCCACTTCCTGACTACCGTTTTGCTTGGCACATCAGGACTTCCAACAGAACCTCGCGATTTTATGAGCCATGAACTTGGCCAACCTCGAAATTCTGGTGGGTCTGGGTGGATTCGAACCACCGACCTCACCCTTATCAGGGGTGCGCTCTAACCAACTGAGCTACAGACCCAACTACAAACTTTCACTCAGCTCCAGCATCGGGCTCAGCAACTACCACTCGCCTTATCACGCAACACGCTGGCAAGACACTCACGCTCGCCTTCGAGCAAGGCGAGGTCGCGTATTATACGCACGCTCGGATCATTTACAACATCAAGTCATCACAATCATGTGATGACTTTTTTTGCCCTTCTGAATGATGTAGTAGCGTTGGTACAAAGCCGTGGCGCGGGTCAGCTGCATGGACTCATCCATGACTTTCTCACCATTGACCGACACTGCGTTTGATTGAACCAGTTTGCGCGCCTGCCCCAACGTCACCTCGCCCCGCGGAGTGACCGCCAGTCCAGACTCCACCAGCGCATCCGACAGCCCTATCGACTCACCGTCCACTTGCGTGACCGGCAAACCGTCTTGTGATAACTGCTGCAAATCGGCCTCGGCCAAGGCCGCTAGCGTGTTTCTAAAGAGCGCCTCGGTGATACGCAAGGCGGCTGCCAGTCCGGCCTCACCGTGCACCAATCGAGTCACGGCCTCAGCCAGCGCCTTATGTGCCTCCTGCTTGCCCGGATCCTGGCCATGGGCAGCGGCCAGTCGACTCAGCTCTTCCTCAGGCAGGAATGTGAAAATCTTTAGGTAATGGATGACGTCAGCATCAGCACAGTTGCGCCAGAACTGATAAAAACTGTAAGGCGAGGTCTTCTGCTGGTCTAACCAGACAGCGTTACCCATGCTCTTGCCGAACTTGGTGCCATCAGAATTCGTGATCAATGGGTAGGTTATCCCGTGCGCATGCCGACCATTCATGCGCCGTATAAGATCCATGCCACTGGTAATATTACCCCACTGATCACTGCCTCCCATTTGGATGGTGCAGTCATAGCGCTGATTGAGGATCACAAAGTCATAGGACTGCAGGATCATGTAACTAAACTCAGTATAGCTGATACCCTGCGACTCATCCTCGAGGCGCCGCCTGACTGTTTCTTTCTGAATCATGGCATTGACGCTGAAATGCTTGCCAATATCCCGTAAGAAATCAATGACCGTCAGCTGCTCAGTCCATTCAGCATTATCCACGACGATCGCTGATGTGGAACCACAATCAAAATCCAGAAATGCGCTGGCTTGCTGCCTGATTTTCACAACAAAGTCTCGAACCACATCAGCCGACTTCAACTCCCGCTCACTACTGCGGCCACCTGGGTCACCGATCATGCCGGTTGCGCCACCCACGAGCAGAATGGGTTTATGTCCCGCCAGCTGAAATCGGCGCAAGGCGAGCAAAGGCACCAGATTGCCGATGTGTAAGCTGTCGGCCGTAGGATCGAAACCACAATACACGGTTCGCGACTCAGCCTGCAGATGAGCCACCAAGTCCTCTTCACTGCTGACTTGGGCGATCAAGCCGAGCGAGCGTAAATTACCTAAAAGATCTTGCTGAATACCCATGTGTCGCGTCTCATATGTGTTCATTGGCCTTAGTGTCACCGGGATCCGGGCAACCTTGCAGTGGCGACTGCCTTACCAGCACCGTCATCGACCGGAGAGAGCGCAAAAATACAGGAAATTCAGATAATTTCAAGATAAATGCCCATCAAAGCAGACCTAAAGTGAGTGATACTTTCCGCTGAAAAGGTTTTAATTTTTCTCTATTTTTTATATAGTTACTGGCGATTCATCATAGACCACAATAATTACTGACGACACCTTACCATGTCCATGGAAGCTTACCCCAAGACTCACTTGAAAATAGCCCTCGCTGTCGCTTGTTGCTTGCTGGTCGTCATCACTGCATTGCCTGCGAAACAAGCTCCCGAGATGTCTCGGGTGCCCATGACTTTATCGATCCTGCCACAGGAGATCGAAACCAATATTAAGCCCGAGCCACCCAGCACGTCAGTCAGTGCCGAGCTATCCGAGTCACTCACACCCTCTCAAACCCGCATTACGATCAAATCCGGAGACAGCCTGTCAGCCATTTTCGACCGCGCGGGTATCTCAGCTGCAGAGCTACAAAGGGTTATGGAGCTGGGCAAGTCAGTGGCGGTATTAAAACGGATACTACCTGGCAAAAGTCTGTTGTTCGAGGTGAATCCATCTGGACAGCTCAACGCTCTAAGTTACGAAGAGACGCCGCTGAAGCACCTGATTATTACCCGCAACGGTGAAAAATTTCAGTCTTACTGGCAAGAAGCGGAAGCTGAAACATTGATCTCTTATGGATCGGCATCCATTACTAGCGATAACCCGTCCCTATACCAAGCTGGCAAGGCTGCGGGACTGTCTGACGCGCTCATCATGAAACTCAGCTATGTTTTTCAGTGGGATATCAGCTTTGCACTGGACCTTCGCCGAGGGGATTCCTTCACGCTGTTATTTGAAGACATCTATGTCGATGGCGAGAAAGTCAAAGAAGGTGAAATACTGGCCGCGCAGTTCAACAATATGGGCAAAGTCTATACCGCTGTTAGATACGTCGACAGCCAGGGCCGTGCAAACTATTTTGCACCGGATGGAAGCAGCCTACGCAAAGCCTTCTTACGCGACCCGGTGCATTTTTCCCACGTTAGCTCAAGCTTCAATCTGAAACGCCTACACCCTATTCACAAGCGCGTGATGCCTCATCGCGGGACCGATTATGCCGCCAACAAGGGGACTCCCGTATTGGCCGCCGGTGACGGCAAAGTGAGTGGCGCTCGTCAAAACAATGCCTCGGGCCGCTACGTGGTGATCCAGCACGGAGAACAATACACCACAAAATATCTGCATCTGTCGGCGTTTGCCAGAGGTATTCGCGCCGGCAGTTCAGTGAAACAGGGGCAGGTCATCGGCTACGTTGGCGCCACGGGCTGGGCAACAGCGGCGCATCTGCACTATGAATTTTTGGTCAATGGCGTGCATAGAAATCCAAAAACAGTGACATTGCCGCACGC
>DGOD01000026.1:0-1598 GCA_002389265.1 Gammaproteobacteria bacterium UBA4475 | reverse complement strand
AAGTGGCGCTAGAAAGTGGCGCTAAAACTGCCGCTAGTTGCTTTGGCCTTTTGCCTAAATCGAAAAAGAATTACCACAACCACAGGTCGAGCTAGCATTCGGATTCGTCACGACAAATCTCGAACCCTGCAGATCCTCTTTGAAGTCAACCTGCGCTCCAGCTAGATATTGGAAGCTCAAAGCATCCACAACCAGTGTCACGCCTGCGTTCTCGATGACAGTGTCGTCATCCTCAACATCCTCATCGAATGTAAAACCATACTCGAAGCCAGAACAACCACCACCGGTGACAAATACCCGAAGTTTCAATGTCGGGTTTTCTTCTTCCGTGATCAGGTTTTTGACCTTATGGGCAGCCGAGTCTGTAAACTTCAGACCCGCTGGGGTGTAGGTTGATACTTCACTCATAAGTTCTCTATAGCGTCCATGGCCCGACATTCAAGCGGCCAACAATGAAAAAAATGGCTGAATCACGCAGCCTAGGTTCGCACCCCACCCGCAATCGGTGGGGCGGATATTGCAGTCGTTATTGTACTCGATTTATCCGAAGTTCCACGCTGCTGAACAGCTTGAACCGTCGAAGCTGAATTTTGCTCAGCAATAGGCTTCTTCACAGCCGTGTCTTCGGGATCTAGATGCACGAGACTACCGTCAATCCGACTGCCCTCTACCATTTCAACAAGACTATAATAGACATTACCTTTGATTTGCGCATTGGCCGAGAGTTCAACATGTTTGTCCGAGCGAATATCACCGAAGACCTTGCCATTGACGACAACGTTTGGCACATTGATATCTCCACGAACCGTCCCTTTTTCACTCACCGTGACTTGCGCTTTGGAGCCCGGCTCGGCATAAATATTACCTTTAACGCAGCCATTGATCAGCAGCTGATCCTTAAAGTGAAGATCACCCACCATTTCACAGTTCTCGGCGATCAATGTAATTCCGGCGTCCGTCGTCTTTTTACCAAACATGCATAATCCTCTTTATAATCGCCACTCGAATGTTTTAGTGAGCCCCTTCGTCTTCTGATCAGACGGAAGCACCGCGACTATCATCTGCTCGGGAATAAAACCTTCAGGCAAGATAACATCACCTGATATCTTCTGGAAATATCGGAACCGAAACTTGATCTGCCTCAAGTTACTCTCACTCAGCTCATTTAATTGATAGTTTTTCGAATTACCATTCAGCGTGCCCGCAACCGAGACTTCAACCCCTCCACGGACGTACTCGTGCTTCTCAACGATCTGAGTGAGGTGCATACTGTAGTGAAAGCGATCCGGCACTTCTGTCGCAGAAAGATCGAATTGTTCAATACGCAGACCTGTCGAATCCGCATTCGGCACCATCACGCCTTTATAAAATCGAATTTCCTCATTAAGCTCAGCAACCTGGCTTTGCAAGGCCTCCATGGATTGTCGAACCTCTTCATTCGCCAGTACATCGACTTCACCGCCCAGCTTCACATCAGCGAGCTCTTGACGGGTCTGCGCTAATACTTTTTCAGTCCGCGCCAACGAGATTAACAGCGCATCTCGCTCCACTATCACGCCACGCTTCTCTGCCAGACCCTCATCCAGACCATGCAGATA
>DGOD01000186.1:4152-8642 GCA_002389265.1 Gammaproteobacteria bacterium UBA4475 | reverse complement strand
GATAAGCTGGGCCGGAATAATGACGCTGAGTTTGGCGACCAGCGCCCAGGCTTCGCCCACCGTCTTGCGGGATATCGCCGGCGCCACAAGTGCCGAACGCATCGAGGCAGATATTCAGACCCTGGTGAACTTTGGCACTCGGCACACGCTGTCCGAGACAGTCTCTGATACTCGTGGTATCGGCGCGGCCAGGCGCTGGATTCAGGCAGAGTTCGAACGGATCTCGGTCACCTGTGGGGGTTGTCTTGAGGTTCGCGTGCAAGCTGAAGTCATCAGTGGCCAAGACCGAATTCCAGAGCCAACGGAGGTTGTGAATGTGATTGCTATCCTCAAAGGCACAACGGATCCCAATCGATATGTGATTATGTCAGGCGACATTGACTCAAGAATCACTGATCCCTTAAATAGCACCGACGACTCGCCGGGCGCCAACGATAATGCTTCAGGTATGGCGGGTGTCTTAGAAGCCGCGCGGGTCCTGAGTCGCTACCGATTTCCAGGCTCCATCGTGTTCGCGGGTTTGTCCGGTGAAGAGCAGGGTTTGTTCGGCGGTCAGATCATGGCCAGGCAGGCAGTGGCCCAGGGCTGGCACATCGAAGGCGTATTGAATAACGACATGATTGGTAATATTGAAGGTATTAACGGCGTGATTGATAACAGCACGGCGCGAGTATTTTCCGAGGCCACCAGACCCGCCGAGACTGAAAAACAAGCTCGAATTCGACGTTTCACCGGCGGCGAAGTGGACTCCCCGTCGCGCAATCTGGCGCGTTATGTGGATAAGATCGCCGATGACTATATCGATAATTTGGATGTGATGATGATCTATCGGCTCGACCGTTTTGGTCGGGGTGGACACCACCGGCCGTTTAACGAGCAGGGTTTCGCTGGTGTGCGAATCATGGAGACTAACGAGCACTACGATCGTCAGCATCAGGATTTGCGCACCGAATCTGGCCGTGTGTTTGGTGATACCATCGCGGGCGTGAATTTTGAGTATGCCGCTAAACTCACCGCGTTAAATGCGGTGGCGCTAGCCTCCATGGCTATGGCGCCAGCGCCACCGTCGCAGGTAACGATCGAAGGTATGGTCTCACCTAACACGACCCTTAAGTGGGCTAAGGTGGCGGGGGCCACGGGTTATAAAATCTACTGGCGTTTAACAACATCACCTCAGTGGACCTGGGGTCGTGAGGTCGGCGATGTCAGTGAGCACATGTTGAAGAATATCGTGATCGACAATTATATTTTTGGCGTCGCCAGTATCAATGGCGACGGTATCGAGAGTCCGGTAGTGTTCCCGGGTGTTATCGGCGCTTTTTGGGAGTAAGGACTTCGTGGAACTGCAACAGCGGCAAATCGGCCCCCTGACGATCTTGTTTGGTAAAGACAACGGCAAGTATCCTCAAGGTAACTCGCTGCTGATTCAGGGTTCGAGGTCTTCGGCAATTATCGATCCATCTCTGGGGGTTGTTGCACGCCGAGACAATCTGCCACAGGTGGACCTGGTGCTGCACTCTCACGTCCATGAAGATCATGTGGCAGGAAGCCATCTATTTCCAGACGTACCATGGCATGCCCATGTGCAAGACTTGCCGGGACTGGCGTCATTGGAGGGCCTGTTGGATATCTATGGGTTTGAAGGTGAGATTAGGCAGAGTTTTGAGCAGACCGTGCTCAACGAATTCCATTATCAGAGTCATAGGGATATTCACGGCTTCGAAGACGGAGATCAGTTTGATTTCGGTGGCGTCCGCTTGACGGTGATGCACACTCCTGGCCATACCCGTGGCCACTGCTGTTTTATCATCGACTGGGACGGCAGCGATGAGCGTCTGGTTTATCTTGGCGATATCGAGCTAACAGGCTTTGGTCCTTATTATGGTGATGCCTGGTCAGACCTTGAAGATTTTGAGATGAGCCTTGAGAAACTTCGCCACCTTGATGCGCACTGGTGGCTGACCTTTCATCACAAGGGGTTGATTGATGGGCGCGCGGCTTTTTTGCCGATGCTGGCCGACTTCACCGCCATGATTGATTCTCGAGAACAGAACTTGCTCGCCTATCTGGTGGAACCGAGAAGTATGGCTGACATCGTTGAGCATCGGTTTATCTACCGGCCCGGCACCGGGGGTGTCTTCGTCGATACCGTGGAGCGGCGTAGCATGGGGATGCACCTAGCGCGTTTGATCAGAGATCAGCGGGTGAAGCAGGTGCGCGATCAATACCAGGCCGTGCCGCGCTAATGGCAGCCTCACGCCAGGCTAAACTCTGCCTGGTGCATCGTCCAGAGGCTCATGTTGGTTCGGCTTGGCGCGATCAACCAACGTAGGATCAATGGCGCGATATTTATAGACGCCGTCTTCCTCTCGACGCTCGATTCGATTCCGACCGATCAGGCAATGCAGATGGGCAATACACTCGCCCAGCGCCATGATCTTGGTCATGCCTTCGAGTTTTCGGTTAAACAGGTACGGCAATAAATCCACGGCGACCTGAGGTTCCACACACTGCTCTTCGAGGATCAACATGCGGTCTTCGTGGTGGTCGATTAACTGCTGTAGGCGGGTCTGCACGCCATAAAATGGCAAGTTGTGCGCGGGCAAAACCAGAATGTCGTGGGGCAACAAAGACTTGAAACGTTCGTGGGATGTCAGCCAGTTATCCATGGGATTAGCTTCTGGTTCCGTGCCATGAACACTGACATTGGAGGTGATCACCGGCAGAATCTGATCGCCGGCGATCAGAATGCGTAAGTCTTTGGCGTACAGGCAGACATGTTCTGGTGAGTGGCCGCTACCGACCATGACCTGCCACTGGTTCGCGCCGATGTCGAGGATATCGCCATCAGTCAGACGCATGTAAGATCCTGGAAAAGGCTGATCTTCGGCTTCCGGTGTGAAGCTACTGCGCATGTCACGCAATTGTTCGAGAAACGCCGGCTCAATGCCTGCGAGTCGATAATAGGCTGACATTTGCCAATTACCCACGTCACGCATCATGTTGCCCATCGATCGAGCTTGGTAATACTCACCGTGACTCATCATCAATGGCACTTCACAGTGGTTGAAGAGAAATCCGGCCTGGCCCGTATGATCAGGATGCATATGGGTACAAATAATGCGTTTGACAGGCTTGCCGCCGAGTTCGTTACTGATGATATCGAGCCAGAGATCTTGAGTCTCTTGGCCACGAATGCCCGTGTCGATGATATACCAGCCATCAGTATCTTCGATCAGATACAGATTAATGTGATCCAGCGACATAGGTAGTGGCATGCGCAGCCAGCGCACGCCTGACGCGACCTCAAGACTGGTGCCCGGAGCCGGGGCGGTTTGATAGGGGTATTCGAGAGAGCCTGACTGATCACTCATGAAAGGGTTCCAGCGTAAAAAGTCGAGCATACACTATCGGTCAAGGTGGTGGTCGAATCCCGATAAATTTTTCCGAGTTGACCGCGGCAGCCGAGCCTGATGAAGAGCTATTGCAACAGTCTCATGGGCTCGGTCAGTTGTGATGCCTGTGGTCCAGGATCTATGCTCCAGGATCTATGCGCCACAAACTATGGGTCGATGGCTTGGCCCACATCAAACCAGTAGTCCTGCTGGTTCTGGCGAATATGGCCGGCAGTTGGCGTTGCGAAATGCGTGCCAATGATCAGGACATCAGAGTCTGCGTATTTTTCTAACAAGTTGTTTCTGGTTGCGGTGGAAGCCTGTTGATCGTAGTCAGCACTGCTGGCCCAATCGGTTCGCGCCATCTGGCAAGGATGATGAAAGCTGTCGCCGGTGATCAGCGCCTCTTGGCCTTCTGACGTAATATGGACACTGATATGCCCTGGTGTATGGCCCGGAGTCGGCTCCAGATAAACCTCGTCGCACAGGCGCTGATTCACATCCACCAGATCCACAAGTCCGGCGGCATACACGGGCCGAACTGAATCACTCATGATGTCGCCAAAACTGTCGCCGCCGTCTTCCTGGTCCCAGTATTCATACTCGGTCTGGCCAATCAGATAACGGGCGTTAGGAAACGTCGGTACCCATTCGCCGTCTACCAGCATGGTATTCCAGCCGACATGATCCACATGCAAGTGGGTGCACAACACCGTGTCAATGGACTCTCGCGGGTAGCCGGCTTTCTCGAGATCTTCAAGAAACGGCAGTTGCAGCTGATTCCAGCCTGGCACGCTGCGCGGCTTGTCATTGCCAATACAGGTATCGACGATGATTTTACGGGTCGGTGTCTCGATGATCAGCGCATGGATGCTCATGATCAATTTGCCGCTGGCATCAACGAAGTGGGGTTTGAGCCAACCCACGTCGGCCACTGCCTCTGGTGTCGCCTGGGGTAGCAGAAATCGCGTGCCACCAGCCACTTGCATTTCCACCACGCGGGTGACCTTAACCTTGCCTATCTGCCATTGCTGCATTGTGACTCCTAGATCGCGAACTCACATGAGAGTCCATGACTGTTGATAACGGTTCATG
>DGOD01000186.1:2212-4038 GCA_002389265.1 Gammaproteobacteria bacterium UBA4475 | reverse complement strand
TCATGACTGTCTGTATTGGTTCATGACTGCGGACCAGGCACCAACTATAACCAGGAGATTGATTCAAAAGCCAGAAAAGTTGTTTTGCCACAACATATTCTGTAAATCTGCAGTTGATCGTCCGGGGTCAAGCGCCGCCAACCTCGGGAAATCATCAGCGACGTTGATGCCGGTTTAATTTCCTCAGCAGTCGGACTGTTTTAGATGGGCGTTTTCGCTATGATGGAGTCATCTGAATTTGAGCCAAGAAGAGAAATCCTTATGTCGACAGCCAGTGATCTGGGCAGCATCCGTGAATCTGTAAAGCAACTGTGTGAAAGCTATGGTGAGGACTACTGGTTGGAGTTGGATCGCACCCGCGGTTTCCCAACCGCCTTTGTCAAGGAGTTAACTGACTCAGGCTTTCTCACAGTCTTGATCCCTGAAGAATACGGTGGTGCCGGTCTGGGGGTGATGGAAGCCTCGGTGGTGATGGAGCAGGTGTGTCGTTCCGGTGCCCATGCTGGCGCCTGTCATGCCCAGATGTATGTGATGGGTTCGGTACTGCGGCATGGTAGCGAAGCCCAAAAGCAGTATTACTTGCCGAAGATCGCTGCCGGTGAATTACGTCTGCAGAGCTTTGGCGTCACAGAGCCCACCACGGGAACCGATACTACCAGTCTGAAAACCTTCGCTCGCCGGGATGGAGACGATTATGTAGTTAACGGCCAGAAGGTCTGGATCAGTCGAATCGAGCATTCTGACCTGATGGTGTTGTTGGCGCGAACGACCCCGAAAGAGCAGACAAAGAAGAAAACCGAAGGTCTGTCGGCGTTTATCGTCGACCTGGGTACTGCGGTGAACAATGGTCTGACCATCAAGCCCATTGAGTCCATGATCAATCATCATTCCTGTGAGTTGTTTTTTGATGATCTGCGGATCCCCGCCGAGAATCTGTTGGGCAAAGAGGGTGAGGGTTTCAAGGTTATTCTCGATGGTATGAACGCCGAACGTATTCTTATTGCCGCCGAATGCGTGGGTGATGGCCGCTACTTCGTCGATAAGGCCAGTAAATATGCGTCAGAGCGAGAAGTCTTCGGCCGACCCATTGGTATGAACCAGGGTGTGCAGTTTCCCATTGCACGTTGCTATGCGGATATCGAAGCCGCTTGGCTAATGGTGGAGAAAGCAGCCAAGATGTTTGATGAAGGGTTGCCCTGTGGCGCTGAAGCGAATATGGCGAAAATGTTAGCATCTGAAGCATCCTGGCGCGCCGGTGACGTGTGTATGCAAACTTTTGGTGGTTTCGCTTTCGCCAAGGAATATCACATTGAGCGCAAGTTTCGCGAGACTCGGCTGTATCAGATAGCCCCCATCTCAACTAATTTAATCCTGAGCTTCGTTGCCGAACATGTATTGAAGATGCCCAGGTCGTTTTAAAACAGGAGTGATGTTGTGTTTGAGTTACCGTCTCGGGCGTTGCAGTTACGTGATCAAGTAGCGCAGTTCTTTAATGAGCGGGTGCTGCCGAATAACTCGCTTTGGCATGCTCAGGCCAGCACTGGGGTGGCCGAGCCTGAGATTCAGCGACAACTAAAGATCGAAGCCCGAGCGCTGGGTTTGTGGAACATGGCCTTGCCGCGCCTGGCTGACGATGAGCCCGGCCTGCGTTGCACTAACCTGGAATTCACCGCTGTGGCCGAGGTGTTAGGACGGCTGGAATGGGCCTCAAGGGTATTTAACTGCCATGCTCCGGATGTACCGAATATGGAGTTGTTGCAACTGTTCGCCACGGCGGAGCAAAAAAGTCAGTGGCTTACCCCCTTGCTGGAAGGTCAGATAGGTTC
>DGOD01000186.1:0-2109 GCA_002389265.1 Gammaproteobacteria bacterium UBA4475 | reverse complement strand
CGTAAGTGGTTTGGTTCCAATGCCTCTCATGAAAACTGCCGAGTGATGATTGTCGTCGGCGTCACATCTCCCGATGCGCCCAAGTCCCAGCGTCAGAGTCTCGTGCTGGTGCCCACCAATTCGCCGGGTTTTGAGGTTGTTAGAAACTTGCCGGTATTTTCTCATCACTCGAACACCAACACCCACCCCGAGATGGTCTTCAAGGATGTCAGGGTGCCTGTCAGCAACCTGCTGGGTAGTGAGGGCGCAGGTTTTGCCATGGGGCAGGCGCGGCTGGGCCCGGCGCGTCTGCATCACTGTATGCGAGCCATCGGCGAGTGTGAAGTATTGATCAGTCTTATGGTCAAACGTTCTCGCGAGCGCACCACCTTCGGCAAGCGAATCGATGAGTACAGTTCGACTCAGGAAGCCATCTCCTTGTCGCGTATCGAGTTAGATCAGTCGCGGCTGTTGGTGCAGCGTGCGGCTTATTTACTCGATACCGTGGGTAATAAGGCGGCGCGGAAACAGATTTCCATGATCAAGGTCGCTGTGTCGCGCATTTATCAGGCGATCGCCGATCGAACCATCCAGATTTATGGCGCTCGGGGTGTGACGGGTGATACTCCTGCAGCTCAGGCCTTCAGTCGAGCTCGCGCTTTTCGCATCTATGACGGTCCTGACGAGGTGCATCTGCAAACGATTGCGCGACTCGAGGCGGGAGAACAGGATGTCGATGGCTCTGTGGGTAACCTGAATCATTACCTGTTCAATGGCGCTGAGTGACGTTGCAGTCATGACTGAATTCCTGGCTAGATTGAACTAGAAAATCCCTGTCAGCCTGATACCGACGAGTGAATCTCGAGTGTCATGTTTGATTTTGCCGTACCGCTGAACTTGAAAGGAATAGGCTATGAAAGCTGCTGTTTATTATGCAACAGGCACCCCTGATGTACTGAAATATGAAGAGATTGCCGACCCCGTTTGTCACCCCCAGGGTATCCTGATTGCCGTTGAGGCGGTGAGCATCGAAGGCGGTGATCTGTTGAATCGCGCAGGCGGTGCTTTAGCTAAACAACCTCATGTGGTGGGTTACCAGGCGGCTGGCACGATCATCGAAGTTGGCAGTGAGGTCGAGGATCGCAAGGTTGGACAGCGGGTCGTGACGTCAGGGGCTGACGGCTCACATGCTGCAATCCGGGCTGTGGCTGCCAGGAGTTCCTGGTTGTTACCGGATAGTCTGAGCATTGAAGAGGGTGCCTGCATACCGATTCCGTTCGGCACTGCAGACGATTGCCTGTTTGAATTTGGCCGCTTGCAGGCGGGCGAAACCGTGTTGATTCAGGGTGGCGCCGGTGGTGTCGGGCTGGCGGCGATCCAGTTGGCAAAGCGGGCGGGGGCGACGGTTATCTCAACCGCATCTAGTCAGACTAAGCTGGATTTCCTGACGACAGTGGGTGTAGATCACTGCATCAACTATGTGGAATCTGACCTGCTGGCTGAAGTGAAGCGCATTACCGACAATAAAGGCGTGAATCTGGTGGTTGACCCCATCGGCGGTGAGGTGCTGCAGAATAGTATTCGAGCCATGGGCTATCGGGGGCGAGTGACCACGGTGGGCAATGCCGGTCGAGAGATCATGAAGTTTGACCTGAGTGGCTTGATGGGTATGAATCAATATATCCAAGGGGTATTTCTCGGCGCGGAGATTGGTACAGACCGTGTCTATAACATGATTCAGTCGCATATCGAGGCGGTGGCCAACGGTGAATTGAAAGTCTTCATCGACAAGCAATTTGCGCTGTCTGATGCTGCGGCAGCTCATGCGCATATCGAAAGCAGGCAGGCCATGGGTCGGGTATTACTGATTCCCTGATCGCATCAACCAGTCTGATCAGGCGAAAGACTGCAAGTTCGCCCAGAGCTTGCTGGTGATTGAGGTAAGCCGCTGCCGGTTCGGCAAAATCCAAGTTATTCATACAGGCCTTCAGGTTGCATCGTGAGTGCCTCTTGGATGGCCTATCTCAGTGCTGAAAAATTCTGCAGCCCGGCGTCGGTGATTGCCAGGTTCTGGCCGGTCAAGTGGCATTGCATGCAGGGTCTTGCTAGGGGCATGATGGTCCTGCGAGG
>DGOD01000013.1:13575-20774 GCA_002389265.1 Gammaproteobacteria bacterium UBA4475 | reverse complement strand
CATGCTTCTGCCCACATCCGTAGATAAGGAACCCAATACAACCGCCATACTGGTGGTACGTAATGCAGACAATTCAAACGCTAGAGACGCCCGCATAACCGCCTCAACCAAGGGCAGGCGAGATGGCTCTGACATCTACGTATTCGATCTGGCAATCTGAAATCACTGGGTCATGGCGGCACTCCAGGCTCTTTTCTTGGCCCAAATTTTGACCCATCCTCCCGTTAACTCCGCCTCAACGGCTGAACTCTGCGACCAGGAAACCGACATAGGTACCTACGCCATTACCCAAGCTGCCGATAAGAATCGCCGGTAAAAATAACTCAGGTCGGTTGAACGTCCGGCACAAGGCGATGGCTGTTGTTTGGCCGCCAATATTAGCCTGCGACACGATCGCCAGTAGTTCCCAGTCTTGCCGGAAGAGACGGCCCACGCCAAAGATGACCACACCGTGTATGGTAAGTATGATGCCCACGAACAAGACTAATGAGTAGGCGAGATCGCCAATATTTGCCAGCGCCGAGAACTCAGCATAGGCACCAATAACAGCGAGAAACAGGTAAACGCCGAACAAGCCAATCGTTCGACTACCACGCAAGGCACCGATGGCAGGAAACTGTGCCAAGACCAAGGCTACAGTCGAGAGGATAATAATCATCGGCAGATTGATCCCCTGAACAAGCAACCAATTCGTCGAAAAATTTGCGAACGCCAAAGCTGCACAACCGAGCGCCATCAATACCGCAAGATCCCAGGGGGACACGGTATCCTCATCAGCATGGGGCGGATGGAGCAGACCAACTACGGCATCGTTACCCACCAACTGTTTTGCGGCCATAAATATTCTTGGTAGCGCCAGGGTCACAAGCATCCAGACCATAGTATAAATATTATCGACCACCACGGCTCCGGCGTAGATTTCACCGGATTTGGTCACATCATAATTTAGCGCAATCGCATTAAAGTTGAGGCTGCCACCGATAAAGGTACCGGTAAACATACCATTGATCGCGTAATAGAGATCGCCGAAGGCACCTTCAGTACCAACGACCAGACTGGCGACCAAGACGCCGACGACGGTACCGAGAGCCCCTAAGCAGAAGGTAAAGACCATCGGCAGCCCGGCACGCTTGAGGTCTCGCAGGTTAACCTCAAGAAGTAGAAAAAATATCGCCACCGGGGCCAAGAATGCAAAAATGCCATCGTACAGTGGCGGGGCTGAAGAGGCGGCGGGAATAATCCCTAAATTGGCAACCAAGGCCGCCAGAACAATCACCAATAACGCGGTACCCAAATGCCGCAGCGAGGTATGTGCCACAAGCCATTCCGAAATGACTACCAGCAACGCCAGGATACCGAGCAAAATTAAGGGATCAGTAAAGCCAGACATAAAACTTCTCGAAGTAGATATTAACCGATAATCAATATGCCTTAACAAATGCCAGGGTACAATCACTATCACCTTTGGCGCTCGTCACTCGCCTCTACAATACTGTCAGAAAAAATCTCTGTTTGGTGAATCGCCAAAGTCCTTGGTATTTGTTATGTTCAAACAATCCTACCTAAATGAGAATCGCTCATGCCCAAGCAAACCATCAATGGCGTCGAACTCTTCTATGACGAACGAGGCGCTGGCGAACCGATTATTTTTCACCATGGCTACACCGGGGCGCATGATGTCTGGCTTGACGAAATAGCGCCGCGACTACAGCACAAATACCGCTGTATCGTCATGGACTGTCGAGGCGCTGGCGACAGCGAACATCCGGCAGACGGGCATAACATTTCCCAGTATGCCCATGATGTTATCGCCATGGCTGACGCTTTGGGACTGGACAAATTTACCTATGTTGGCCATAGCATGGGGGGCGGTGTCGGTTATCAACTGGGGATTGAGCATGGGGCACGACTGAACAAGCTGATACTGGTTGCACCAATACCCGCGGGCGGAATTCACGCCGACCCAAAGGTACTGGAGTCGGGCATGGCCTTACGCGCCGCGCCGGCGGGTCGCGACACGATGATCAAACAACGGCAGTTACTCCGACTACGCGCCTCTGATGCCGACATTATCCTCGGCGTTGACCGCGCCCTTTCTGTCTCCGACAAACACTATGTTGATTCCTGGCATTCCATGGGTGAGTTTGATGTCACTGATCGACTACCAGACCTCACAACCCCCACACTGATCATTGCCGGCGCCGCCGACGGACTCTGCGTGGCGAACGTCAATGACTGGCAATTACTGCCCAATGGCACACTTCATGTCTTCAGCCGGGTCGGCCACGGCGTACCCCGAGATGTGCCTGATGAATTTGCAGTGGTGGTGGATGACTTTATGGAACACGGCGTCATCAATGCACGCACCTTGCAGGCAAGACTCACTGGCTAGCAGACACATGCGGGCCTGACATCAACGGCCGTGGGCAGACAACTACTGAATTAATCGAGAGTTCTGCGTAAACTGCCATTTATCGATGATCAAGTTCGGGAGATGAGCATGCAAGGGGTAAAAATTTTAGCTATCCTGATGGTGGTTTATGTCGGCGTCATCGTCGCCTTTGAATCCCTGATCGGTTACTTCCAACCCAGCAGCCAGAGCACCCTTGTGGTCACTACGACCGATGCAGAAGGTGCAGCGCATGCCCGCGTGATTGCCCGTCTAGTCAGCGACGGCAAGCTTTATGTGGCAGCAAATCACTGGCCCCGCGCGTGGTACCACCAGGCTCTCGCGAACCCAGAGATTATGGTCGCGTTACCTGCTGAAGCTCCCCGTTCTTATCGAGCCGTGCCGGTGATGGGCGCCGAGCATGAACGCGTCGCGGCGGACAATCCAACCAGCTTCGGTTTTCGTCTGCTGACCGGCTTTCCACCCAGATATTTTGTTCGCCTGGACCCTAGTGAGTAATCCTACCCGCTTCCAACATTTTGAAATGTCGGTAAAACGCTATCGCAGCAGACCTCCTCTATGACCGAGAAGCTGCTGAGCGCGCCCTCGGGCAAATGGATTCTGTCGCGCTTTCCTCAACGTCAAAAAGAGTTGTTAAGAGCCTGGGATGCAGCTGACGAGTATGTGCTGCAGCACCTCTCTGAGCGCCCACCTGCCCCAGGGCGCCTGCTGATTGCCAACGATAGTTTCGGTGCGCTCTCAACCGCACTGAACGAGTTAGCACCGGTGAATTGGTCTGATTCCTGGCTTGCCCATGAAGGCTTGCGCGCTAATCTTGCGACTAATCAGCTCAATGCAGCGCAGGTCATGTCCCTGCCTAGCACCACAACACCGGACTTTTGTCCCCAGCTCACCATCATCAAGGTACCCAAGACTCTAGCGCTGCTCGAGGATCAGTTGTGCCGCTTACAGCCCTTGTTAGCAGCCGACAGCCGCGTGATTCTAGCAGGCATGGCAAAAGCAATGACCAGCGCCGTCTGGCAAATGTTGGAACGTATTATCGGCCCGACGCAGACCGGCCCGACACGAAAAAAAGCCCAATTGATAGAGGTCACGGTTGATAACAATTTACCTCGTGCTGACAGCCCTTACCCCACGCGCTGGCCACTCGTCGGGACACCGTTCAATATCAGCAACCATGCCAATGTTTTTTCTCGCCAGAAGCTCGATATCGGCACGCGGTTCATGCTCGAACACTTGACTCTCAAGCCCCACCAACAAGATATTATTGATCTTGGCTGTGGCAACGGTATTCTCGGATTAACTGCCGGCGCAAGCAACACAGAAGCCAATGTGCATTTCATTGACGAATCTTATATGGCCATCGAATCTGCACGGGACAATTTTACGCAAATAAACCCGTCGCTCGAGCGCGGGCGTTTCTATCTGGGCGATGGTCTTTCCGGCTTCGAACACAATTCAGCCGACCTGATCCTCTGCAATCCACCTTTTCATCAAAGTCATGCTATTGGCGATACCGTGGCCCTGACCATGTTTCAGGACGCCGCTCAAGTCTTGCGCAAAGATGGAGAATTGTGGGTCGTGGGCAATCGTCACCTGGGTTATCATATCAAACTCAAACGCTGGTTTTCCGACTTGGAATTGCTGGCCTCAAACAGTAAATTTGTGCTTTTTAGAGCTCGGCAAAACCGTTAATTTTTTGATGTCGGTCTCACCTGTGTATTTAAGGACAGAACTATGACGAGCGGTATAAGTTATACCATTGTGATCCCCGTGCTCAATCAGCTGCACTATACGCAACAATGTGTTCAGAGCTTAATCGACAATGGCGTACCCCCCGAGTCATTATTGATCATTGATAACGGCAGTACTGACGACACGCCCAACTGGTTGGCGACTCGCAATGACATTCGGTCAGTGATCAATCCAGTCAACCTGGGATGCGGTGGCGCCTGGACTCAGGGCGCCCTGCTGTCTTCCAGTGATTGGGTTGTACTACTGAACAACGATATCATCTGCACCCACAATTTTATCGAGGCGCAAATTGCGGCTGCCGAGAAATACGACCTGGATGTGGTCAGCCCATCGATGGTGGAATTTGAACTTGATTACGACCTCAATGAATTCACGCAAACCTTTCTGCAGACTATGCAAAACACCGTACGCGTCGGCTGGTTCCACGGCGTGTGCTTTTCGGTTCGGCGCGAAGTGTTTCAAAAGATTGGTTTCATCGATACTGATCGATTGCTATTTGGCCGCGAGGATGCAGAATTTCTCGCTCGCTGCACTCGCCACGAACTCAAGGTCGGCTGCGTTGGCGCCGCCCTCATGCATCACTTTGGCTCGATCACCCAGTCTGCTATGAAGCGCGAACAGGGCGTCACGAAATTCGGTGATCATCGCTACTTGTATGCCAAGCTGGGACTCAATTGGTGGGGCCGACAGCGGGCTAAATTCGCGCGTAAGTCACAGACAGCACGCTGGCGCAAACAAGAACTCGCACGCAGCGGCATGACGTTACATATGGTCCACCGCGATGGTCAGGTGGAGTATCGCTAGAATCACTGAGTCTGCCGCAGATCTATCAAGACGAGCCTATTAGACTCTGACAATCTCTGGAGTGACTAGCCGCTCGATCAAATTAGCATGAGCGCCAGCCAAGCCAAGTCTCTTTCCAAACCCCAAGAGTTTAGATTCGAACTGGATCGGCGATACTGTCGGAATGACCGTTAATGTCAAAGGACATGATCACCAGATCCCTCGACATCCCTCTTCGATCTTCTACATAGTCAGCCAAAACAGCTTCCGGAACAAAACCCAGGCGCCGAAATGCCGCTTGGGCACCATGTTGGTCGGCAGTCATATTGGCCATTAATTTTTTAAGCCCAAGCCCTCGAGCAACGCTGAAAATTTCTGAAGTCAGGTTCTTGCCTAGCCCGCGAGCCCGGTACGCTTGACTCACGTTGACCCGCAATTCTCCCACCCGCCGGGTCCATGGCGCTGGATTTCTATGCACACTGGCGTAACCAATGAGGCCTTCCTCATCGTAGGCGGCCAGCGTGGTAGTTATCTCTGCCTGCAGATTCTGCATCCAGTTGTCGACCACTTCTGGCTGAGTAATATCAACCCGCAAAAACAGCATATCTGCCTCTGCCAGGCCTCGCGCAAAGGCCAGCACCGCATCGCGATCGGCAAGCGTCATATAACGTATTTCTACTTTGGCACCATCGAACAACGTAATAGACTTAGGATAGTTGTTGCTTGAATCAGTCATTATTTCTCCAGTGCCACGGGTTGCTTTAACCCTGGCGTAGTTGGCTCTTTGTCGCAGCCGCCGCTAACAGCTCCTGAAAGACATCGTCAGCCGCAGCAACGATATAGTCCAGATCAGGCAACAGCCTTGGTTCACAGATAAAGCTAAAGAAGAGCTTTTTGTTATAACTCAATATAGTGATACTAAATCCTACATTGCCATTGAGCACCAGTAGCCCAATAGTATCGGTTACCTCATAGCCACACATATACTGCGGCACCTGGACGCCAGGAACATTGGTGCAGGTGAAGTTATAGCCCAGGTACGGCGGTCGATAACCACCCACACTAGGTACCACAGGCGCCAGAAAGCGCGCAGCGAGAACAGTCGGATCGAGGGGCGTACCAATCAGCTGAGACGCCAACATGGCTACAGGGGGTATATTTGGCATACTGTCTTGCATCACAGTTAACGCCTGAGCTTCTTCGTCTCGCTTGATACGTTCAGTTTCTGCAACCACGGCGTTCAACCGTTGAAGGCAATCCATTGGCTGGGCCGACAGACGCGGGAAAATCGCCGACACCTGATTCCCCAACGCACCTTCCTGACTTTCGGTTCGAACATTCACAGGACACATAATGCGCATATACTGCCCATCTACGTGCTCATTGTGAGACTGCAAATATCGCGCTACCGCTTCGGATACGACCACCAGCACAATATCATTGATGGTGCCGCCAAGGTGTTTGCGGATATTTCGAATGTCGGCGAACGGTTTCTGCATCCAACCCACTTTACGCTGAGGCCCCACAGCACCGGCATTAAAGGGCGCCGTTATCACGGGCAATTGCACGAAACGGCCCATAACCTCCGCGGCTTTCGCCAGCATCTTTGAGTTATTGACTGCGCGGGCCAATAGTTGCAATGGGTTGTCGGTGTTGAAGTGGCGCATATTTTCTGCAATGGCATCACTCATCAACTGTGCAGCCGTGGGCATAGGTTCGGGTGTCCATGGCTCATTGGGTGGCACGGGTTCCCCGGCGCGGGGGTCGAGATCGTATAGCACCATGGTTAATTCAATGCCCGAAGCACCGTCAATCATCGCGTGGTGAGTCATCTGCAACAACAATGTCTTGCCGGGCACACCCTCAATCAAGATCATCTTCCACAACGGCCGGTCTCGATCCAACATTGGCTCATTCAACGCCACGGCGACATCCATCGCCTCCTCCAGGGTGCTACCCGCTGGGGCGTGGTGATGAACGACGTGATGGGTCAGATCAAACTCGGGGTCATCGACCCAAACCGGATGACCCAGACTCAGCGGCACCAGCTGCAACTTCCGCCGGTAGGCTGGAATCAAGTGAATTCGTTTTTCAAATCGCGTCAGCAGTTGGTCGTAAGTCAGCTCGCCATCAAGAACGTAAACCGATGAGATGTGCATGGGGCCGCTGGCAGACTCCATATAAATAAATGCTGCATCAGTCGGTGTCAGTCGCATAACTTACTCCAAGTATGAACAACACTAAATCGCCA
>DGOD01000013.1:9907-13448 GCA_002389265.1 Gammaproteobacteria bacterium UBA4475 | reverse complement strand
TACACTATAAACACTGTATCAACGCTGGTCCTTGCTTCGGTCATCAGCCGATAACCACTTTAGCACCCTATTCTGGCTTTCTATAGCCCTTGGTCGCGACGCGCAAACCAGCAGTAGGATCCAGCAGCATATAGCGAGTTAGGCTTCGATAGTTAGGCTTCGACAGGAGATTCAGGCGGCTGTTTTACAGGCATCGGCTTTCGAGTTAACCTCACGCCATGCATCCGATCGAAGATTTTAGTTTCACCTCTCGCCTGCGCACACACATCGCGGGCAACGTCGACGCCTTTAAAGACCGACGGCATGCCGAGCTCGCCTTGCGCAGCGCCGCTGTTGCACTGGCGATTTTCCGCCACGAAGATCAGGGCGCCGTGATCGTCACCCGCCGTGCGCCTCGGCTGCGGGACCATGGTGGTCAATGGGCACTGCCCGGCGGCCGCATCGACGCCGGCGAGACGGCCACCGGTGCCGCGTTGCGTGAGCTTGCAGAAGAGGTCAATCTGGATCTCGACGCTTCAGCGGTACTCGGCACCCTGGACGATTATGTGACGCGTTCCGGTTTCATCATTACCCCGGTGGTTGTCTGGACCGATATCGAGGACGCCAATCTCATGCCCAATCCTGACGAGGTTGAATCTATCCATGCCTTCACATTCTCGGAACTCATGCGCTCAGATTCACCAAATCTGGAAAACATTCCCGAGAGCGACCGACAAGTCTTATCCATGAATTACCTGGACGATCGCATCTATTCACCCACCGCTGCCGTGCTCTACCAGTTTCGAGAAGTCGCGCTGCAGGGCAACCCCACGCGAGTAAAGCATTTCGACCAGCCGGTTTTCGCCTGGAAATAAGCTCGGCACACTGCCGTTACTTACCTCGCGAAGCTACACGCCGAATAATCCAGACGCTTAAAGACCTCGTGCATCAAAGACCCAGTCCCTTGCTATGCTTAGCTCGCAGCTCAATTTTATCGATCTTGCCGGATGCGATACGGGGCAACGTCTCAAAGGTTAACGAGATATAGCGCGGGATCTTAAACCGCGCCAGATGATCCACCAGGAAGCCCCGCAGCGCCTCTTCATCCACGGCCTTACGCACATAAATCGTCGTACCGATCTCTTCCCCTAGTCGTTCATCGGGAACACCATAGACTGACGCCTCAATCACATCCGGATGATTCAACAGCGCCGCCTCAACCTCGCCGCAGCCAATATTCTCGCCACCTCGAATGATCAGTTGTTTGAGCCTGTCGACGATAAACACAAAGCCTTCTTCATCCTGATAAGCCACATCGCCCGTATGGAACCAGCCATCTGTGAAAGAACTCGCGTTCGCCGCAGGATTATCCCAGTAGCCCCGAATCATCGAGGTGCCACGTACCATTAATTCGCCACGTTGGCCCTGGGGCAAGTGATTACCTGCCTCGTCCATGATAGCCACATCAAGCACGGCGGCGACTCGACCGGAGCTGCTTGGACGATCAAGGTAGTCCTGGCCAGAAATACCCGTGCCGATGGCATTCGTCTCCGTCATCCCCCAACCTGTATTTGGAATGGCTTGCTTAAAGGTCGTTGCGATACGCTTGACCTGATCGGGCGCTCGTGGCGCTCCGCCACCGCCAACCACCAGCAGGGAACTCAAATCACGGTGGGTTCTCAACGCCGCCTCCACCAGGTCACCGGTCATTGCTGCCGGAGCCACGAAGCTAGCGATCTGTTCCCGCTCAATCAACTCGGCTGCGGTCTCCACATCCCACTTGTACATTCCCACCAGCTTGCGCTGACTTCGATAGCAAGATAGATACACAGCATGAGATCCTGCTACATGAAACAAGGGCACACCCAACAGGGTGGCGATTTGATAAGGTAACACCAGGGGCTCGGTATTGTTGATCAGCGCACTGGCAGCAGCATCTATCTCCCAGGATAGCAAGGCCGATATCACCGCTCTGTGGCTCGACACAGCCCCTTTGGGATGACCGGTGGATCCTGAGGTATACAGTATTAACGTATCCTCATCCGGGTCAATCTCAGCCACGGGCATCGCCGCGGGCATAGCAAGAATATCGGAGATCAAACGCACGCCAGGCGGCACGGGTTCATTCAGGCGAACACCGATAATATCGATATCCAGAGACGGCTCGCAGCGTGCCAGTCGGTCGACTCGCTCCTGATCGGCAAAAACGAGTCGAGCGCCACTATGGCTCAAACCATAAGCCATTTCTTCTGGGCCCCATAAAGCGTTCATCGCCACGGCAATGGCGCCGATAGAGGTGATCGCTGTAAATGCCATGATCCATTCCGGATAGTTGCGCATTGCGATCGCAACCCGATCACCACGACTGACACCCAAGTCATTCACCAGTGTCGCTGCGATAGTAGACGCTCGCTGATACATATCTTCAAAACTGTAACGCTCGTCTTCATAGACAAAAAATGTTTCATCACTGCGATTCTCGGCAAATAATTCTCGCAATGAATTCGGGGCGTTTACATAGACGCGACAAGGGGTACCACCAATATCCAATACCTGCATTGCAAACGGCTGACCGGGCGCGGTTAATTGTTTAAGCGCATCGGTACGGCTCAAGGGTTTATCGGGTATCGTTATTGTCATGAAAATTTTACTCGAAGGATAATGGGATTACATACACGAACGGTACTGGCGGTGTAACTTCAGTCCGTTAGCTTGAGGGCTCACCGCGATCAAACTGGGGTGGTCGTTTTTCCATGAAGGCGCGAATGGCTTCCCGGGACTCTTCGGTGCCACCGCTGGCGATCATGTGTTGCGCTTCTAAAGCAAGACTGGCCGTCAAACTCTGATCAAGTCCAGCATTCAGATTTTTTTTCATTCGGCCCAGCGCCTGAGTTGGACCGTTAGCCAATTTCTTTGCATAATCAAAGGCGTCTTGCCTGAAGGTCACGTCGGCAAATACCTTATTCACCAGACCCAAACGGGCAGCTTCATCGGCGGTCACTCGGTCAGCCGTATAATACAGTTCTTTGGCTTTTGCCAAGCCAATCAAACGGGGCAAAAACCAGGTACCACCATAATCGCCAGACAGGCCAATATTGGCAAATGCGGTGACCATAAAAGCACTGTCAGCGGCAACTCGCAGATCACAGGCCAGCGCTATCGACAACCCTGCGCCGGCGGCGGCACCCGGCAGCGCGGCTATGGTGAGCTTATCAAGCTCGAATAAACGTTGGGTCAAGGTTACCTGTTTGTGCGTCAGGTCAGCCACCCGTTCGGCTGTCGTCGTCGGCGGGCCAGCCGCGCCCCCCATGCCACTGATATCACCACCCGAACAAAACGCATTGCCGGCACCCGTCAGCAGAATACAACCGACGCGCTGATCATATTCGAGCACTGCAAGCATTCGGCGTAAGGCGGGCGTGAGTATGTCACCCAGCGCATTTTTCTTGCTCGGTTTGTTCAGGGTCAGCGTCGCCACCCGATCTTCGATGTGACACAGCAGTTCATTCGTACCAGTCTCAACAGTGATCATCAATTACCCTCACGGCCGACTAACAACCGA
>DGOD01000013.1:0-9863 GCA_002389265.1 Gammaproteobacteria bacterium UBA4475 | reverse complement strand
TTGTGGGCCACAGGGTTCTGCGAGACATTCGGAAATATTTCTCGAAACAAGTTCAACATACTCATGGTCGAACGCCGATCGGCTGTCTCAAACAGCCGACCCGGCGGCCCTAATGTGGGTGGCAGGGCAAATCCATGGGGTGTCTGCGCATATTGGTGGAAGACCCAGTCAACGCCGGCCTCGTCCATTTCGGCGAAAAACCGCAGTTTGCTGGCCTCAGGCACCAATTCGTCATTCGCGCCGTTCTCGATTACCACGATGGTTTGAGTGTTGTATTGGTTCGCACAGGCCTTGACGGAGGGCCGTGAAACACCATATTTGGCCGGGTTCGGATCTTCCCCAGTCTGCAACAAACCGTGCAGCGACACTACGCCACCCAGATTCAAGCCGCCGCGAACGCCTTCCAGTACGGCCATACCGCCGAAACAATAACCAATGGCTGCGGGCGGTAATGCTGGATCGACGCTCTCATGGGCTAAACCTCGGGTCAACCAAGCATCGAGTAATTCTCGAAATGCTGCTGGGTCATGGTCCATAGCCACCATGCCTTCAAAACACCGCTTCTGATAGCCGGCGATCTTGCTCACATCCGTCGGAAAAATGCGCTCGTCTGCCGGCACGGTGTTGCCATACATATCGATCGCCAGTCCCACATAGCCCACTCGTGCCAAATACTCGGCGACATCAACATCAAAAAATTTTAGTCCCTGGTAGTTATGAATAACTAATACTAATGGCCGAGGACCAACCGCTAACGGTGGCGCGACTAGATGACCAATAAAGTCATTGCCATTCAAACTAAATCGTATTTCATCTCGGCGCAGATCAGGTGCGGGCGGCCATAATTGGGTGGCTTCACTCATGGAGACAGTCCTTGAATTTTTTTCCAGTGTAGCAGTTCCCAAGTTAATCTTGCAGCACTCACCGAACGCGGCATAGCCCCACTACTTAAGGGCTGAAAGCAAGTTCCTTGGCGCTTATCAAGGCTGATCAACAGGCGTTATGGTGCTGATAAATCCAACCTTCGAGACCGCTCATCGAGCCTTTCTACCTCACACCAAAAAGTCTACTATCGTCTCGACAGTGTCCCTTCTGGTCAACAAAATGGCACTACTGACACGCACCCGAGAACGAAAGGATTACCGAGACAAACAACTGACTTAAGCTGCGTCACCAGGCTTACCTGCGTGATCAGTCACCCTCGACGGCACAGAATTTCGGCTCTAGGTCGAGCACCATCAACAACCGACCGAAACCGATAAACTGGCCGATCATCATGCCCAGTTCAACGATTTGCTCATCTGTAAATTCTGTATGCAGACGCGCAAAGAAATTCGAGTCGATATTATGGTGGTCGGTTGCCATCCGCTCGGCATACTCCACCGCCAGCTGTTCAGCCGCAGTAAAATCATTGGTTTCACTGTCTAGTTGCGCTATTTTTTGTTCTGTTAAACCGTGTTCTGCACCCTGCAGAAGCCGTACATTGAGTCACGTAAAGCAATTATTGGCTCGCGCCACTTTCAAGCGGACTAGCTCGATCAACGCCTCATCAATGGATCGACCCTGGCGCGCCGGCCCATAAAATTTGAAATAGTCATTAAAGAAGGGCTGGCAATGGGCCAATCCGCGCGCCAAAGATGAATCTCCACCGGCAGCTTCTATGGCTTTAACGTTTTTCAACGTCGCCTCGTCCAGTTCGTGATCCTGTTTCAGTGTTATTCGGCTCATGATGATACCTCGGTTAATTTTGACGAACGGCCTTTACCTTGCGCACCGAGACCTGAGGGCTTCACAAGCCCAACACCGTCTTGGCGATGATATTCTTTTGCACCTCATTCGAACCACCGAAGATCGTCGAGGCACGGTTGTTCAGATAGGTTCCTGTGGCGGTCCATGCAGCTTGCGTACCGATACCGGGCTCACCGAGACGCATTAGCTGATTATTATCCGGCACGGCATAGTAGGCCAGCGTCGACATTTTCAGGGCCGCCAGGCTCTGACCCAAATTACTCGACAATAGCTTGAGTAGAGATGAGTTAGGGCCTGGATTTTGGCCTCGAGCCAACTTCGCCAGCACCGTATCTTCCATTTGCTGCAGCGCCGTAATGGCCATCTGTAGGGTTGCTGCTCGACCACGCAACTCAGCCATCTCGTTAGCGGTCAGATCTTTCGCCAGCTCATCAAGCAGCGCCTCAGTTTCTAGTAAGCCCGACCACAAGCCGGTAGAAGCAGTGCCGCCGCCGCGCTCAAATTCCAACAGATATTTGGCGACGGACCAACCATCGTTCTCCTCACCCACGCGATGGGTGATAGGGACTCGAACGGCATCAAAGAAAACTTGATTCACCTCGTGGTCACCAGCGAGGGTGATAATTGGTTTGACGGATACCCCTGGTCTATCCATCTCCACCAGAATAAAACTGATACCCGCCTGCTTGCGGGCGGTGGGGTCCGTGCGCACCAGGCAAAAAATGTGATCGGCAAAATGCGCATGAGTTGTCCAGATCTTGGTGCCATCTAAAATATAGTCGTCACCATCGCGAACCGCCCGCATTTGCAGGCTGGCCAAGTCCGATCCAGAACCCGGCTCGGAATAGCCCTGACACCAGTAGTGTTCACCGGTCAGGATCTTTGGCAGATAATAATCCTGTTGGTGTTTCGTGCCGTAACGGAACAATACCGGCGCCAGCATGCGCAGCCCCAATGGGATCAGATCAGGGGCGCCTGCCCGAGTACACTCCTGAGCGAAGATATGTCGCTGGGTAATATCCCAGCCGGTACCACCAAATTCAACGGGCCATGCGACCCCAGCCCAACCCCGCTGGTGCAGAATTTTTTGCCAAGCCAGGGCCACTTCACGATCGGCAAACACTGTTGTGTTCTGTGCCGTAGCTTGCTTGATCTCGTCGGTGAGTTCAGCCGCCAACATGGCACGCACCTCCTCACGGAACACCTGGTGGCGGGGCGTCAGCTCTGCGGTCACAGTCTCAGCCCGCCAACGCTTGGCTTGCACCCTTGATGCCACCAGCATAGATACCCGTGACGATCTCTATAGCTTGCGCTTCAGGCACGCCGCGAGGCTCAAAAGTGCCGGTCCACTCAACAGTGCACGCATCCACACCATCTCGAGTAATCTGCACCACCGAGGAATAGTTAGCTACTGGCAGCGGACAATCCTGATTGGTGATGACATAGCTGAAGGTCAATTGCTCAGGATCAAAGGTTTCAAGCCGCTCAATCACCTGGCCGCCCCCCATGGTGATAGTCCTCACAGCACCGACACCTTCGCCTTCCATATGAAAGGCCGTGATCGGACCCCCCACTTTAATTCCACCAAAGTTCCCCAGAATTTCCCAGACGGCCTCTGCACTGGCTGCAATACTTTCTTTGACGACAACGATAGTCATATGTGTTGATCTCGAATAAAGGATATTCGCCTAATACTACGCAAGGATCACAATAATTGCGAACCCACCCACCAACCTCATCACGGACAAGTAGCGCGCGTCCGATTTTTCAGTTGAAGACTCATATAGCCATGACTTGAGGCTCATGGTGGCTTAGGATAGCTGACTTACGCTTTAGCTGGCAAATGACCGGACATAACCTTTATGACGTTTCGACACTTGGATATCAAAGGCCTGAAGAGCCTGATACAAGAAGACCCTGACTTGCGGATCTTCGACACTCGGGATCCAGGTTCCTACGCTGCCGGGCATATCACGAACGCCGTGACCTTGAACAATGACACGATGCAGCAACTGCTGGACGAGACCACGACTGAAAGCAACATCGTCGTTTGCTGCTACCACGGCATCAGCAGCCAGTCGGTGGCCACTTGGCTGGTGGACCAGGGCTTTGACAACGTCTACAGCCTTATCGGCGGCTATGCTGCCTGGTCTGCTCAAGACTAGATCGCCGCACCTAGAACCTCGAGGCGGTGAGCCAAACATCTGCCCTTGCCCAGCTGTCAAGCAATTCTTGAGCCACCGCCGGGTCACTTTTGGCCTGTGCAGTCAGGGCGGCTTGAAGACCGAATAATGACCAGCCATTGCGCGGATGATCCGCCAGTTCTTCAACGTAGACGCGCTCGGCATCACGCCCGCGACCAGCCTCAAGCAACGCCGCACCGAGCCAATGTCGAGCCGCAAATGGCAACGGCTCGGGCTCATCAAAAGCCATGGCGTCTTCAATCTCTACAGCTTTTTCAAATTCGTTGATAGCGCCGGTCAACTGCCCTTGAGCCCAAAGAATTTCGCCTGCCAAAATATGCCCTACAGTGCCCACCACCTGACCCGCCGGATGGAATCGGAATTTATCTTCGGTGGTCGCAGCGAAGGCCAAAACCTCGTCGCGCAATCCCGTTGCGGTCTTGATGTCGCCCTGTTTCAGACTTGCGTAGCCACGCGAAAAATCCCACAAGCTAGCAGACACTGCGTCTTTCGGGCGGCGTTGATTCTCAAGCACCTCGTCGAATCGGCCAAAGCGGACGAGGGTTAGAACCTCGTACATAGCATTGCCGCTGACCTTTCGATAGTCCTTGCCGGCCTGGATTGCCACGGCACTCTGACCGTCAAAGGAGGCTGAATACAGCAACATATGCAGATTGTGGGTTGGCCCATAGGAAAACCCCAGGTTCTTGCCTGCCTTCAAGTCCGACTGCACTGCCAATATATTGGTACGCACTGAGCGACCCCACAAACCCACCTCATTCCAGGTATGGGATGGCATATGCTGGACATGACTGGCAACCGGCACTGTGGTGGCAAAGTGCTCAGCACAGGCTAACGCCCGCCCGGGTTCCTGACTTGATTCGGTGGCATGAATATACAAATGACAGGCCCCTGGGTGGGTGATATCTTCGTTCAGGACTCGGGTCAGGACCCCGTGCAAGCGAATCAAATCTGGGTCAGCAAGGTCTCGATTTCCGTGTCGATCCTCGAGCATAAATAGCGCGACGGCATAGACCGTTGCCACTTCGTGATTGTCAGGGTATTGCGCATAAACCTTCGCCATTGCTGCGGCAAAGGCCTCATCCACTGACCGGCGATTCGACGGTTGGTAGTCTTGGGGATAGCGCACAACAGCTGCCTGTATGAGCGCTCGCTCCACCCCATCAGCGTGACCTTCCGCCAGCTCCGCCGCTCGAGTAATGGCGGCAAATGCCTGCGGTACCGCCGCCGCAGTCATACCACCATTCAGAAACGAACCCAGCGCAAAGGCCTCGCCCCAGTAACACATCGCACAGTCAGGATCAGCGCGTCTGGCTTGCGCCATTGACCGCGCTGCCTCATTAACATTGTAGGCATAGCGCAATTGCATACCTTGATTAAAGTAGGCTTGGGCTGCTGGCACCGTTGTACTCACGGTCCAGGTGTAGGTGCCCAACGCTGACGGAATCAGATCAATCGGCGCATCCGTTGCGATCACCCCGGACCCCATCTGCATCGCGCTGTGACCCTCTTTAGCGGGAATCGCGCAACCCACCAAAATGGCGAAGACAATCCCTGCCAGCGATACATTTTTGATCATTTGAACACCTTTTGCTGAACATTAAGCCGCTTCAATCAAACCTGCGCAGAAAACAAAAAGCGCCTGTACCTGGGTCACTAGACGCTAATACTCAGTCGTTCTACTGTCACCCTTGCGGCTTTAATAATAGCCCGTCGACGCCATGCTCGGCATTCAGATTGAGCACCATATCGGCAGTCTGCGGCAATTCTTCAAGGCAGCGCCGGGTGATGCGCTCGTAGTGTTGAATGAAGCGCGACAATTGCACCGAGTCCATAACGCCAGTATTCGCTGCGGCTTTTTCTGCCAACTTCTGCTCTTGCAATTGACGCCACTCGTAGACCTTGTCAAAACTCGGAATCGCGATATACACCAACAGATCCGTTTGACTGAACAATGCCTGGTGGTAACGACCCAAGCAGGCATTCACATAGTGGCGCCAACTGCCGTTCGGGTCTTCCTGGGCCTCCAGCCTATTGATCGGCTCTCGCAGTGAGTCAGCCGTCGCGACTGGCGCATTGTTACACCAACCTTCAAACAATATGACGTCAACGCGCTGGTCCACCAGCATCCAGTCCGCGGCAGGCCGACGATCGTCCACGGACTTATCAAATCGCGGCACCTGACAGGGCTGCGATGCTGAGCACTGACGCAGCTGATCGAATACGGCTGTTGCCAGCGCCAGGTCATGCGTGCCGGGCACCCCACGAGTTGCTAACAGTGGATGTTCAGCCAGCGCCAGTTGTTGGCGCTCGGCATGGGTGAGATAAAAATCATCCAGAGAGATATCCGCCGTATTCAGCTGCCAGGCGGCCTTCAGCAATAATTTTAAAAAGGCTGTCAGCGTCGACTTGCCGGATCCCTGGGCACCGCTGATACTCACCAACAAGGTACCTGCCTGCTGGGTTTGCGCCTGCGCAATTCGCGCTGCTATGGGCAAATACCAGCGCTCAACCACCGCGACAAAATCCACCGGTAAGTTTTCAGCGGCGATGAGGCCCTTGACCTGCGGCGCCATCAACCCAAAATCGGGCGGTAATTTTGCACTCATTGGTTAATCAACTCCTTGTGCTTAACCCGAGTGATTCGGCTTTTTCAGACCCAGACCCGACGCCCACAATTGGTTCAATTGCCAGATACCCTGCTCAAACAGACTCAACCGCCCTTGGGTTGTCATCGCTGCCTGCAATCCCTGCCAAGGTCCTCGATTGACGGCGATATCTTCCTCATGAATCAATTTCAGCATCGCCGCAACCTCCGCCCGATCTTCAGCACGGGGTTCACCAGAGACCGATGGGTGGTACAACCCATGAATTTTCAAACGCATTTTATCCACACCAGAGGGCTCGAGCTGATACCAGGCAGCACCCGCGGCCGAGGCGCCAAACAACAGGGTAGGAAACACACAGACCGCAATCAGGTCATGCTGCTGAGCCGGCGTCAGTGCTGGGAAAGCGCCTTCCTCGACGGTGACTCGATGGCCGCCAGGCATTTTCAGGAATACCCATGGCTGACCCTCGTTATCCAGGATTTCGGCGTCGCGAGCAGGGTAAGCAGGTTCAAAAGTCTGCTTATGGGGACCGATATGGTGGTAGGCCTCCATAAAGTTCTCCACCAGAATCTTCCAATTCCAGGGACTATCATACTCAATCGTTTCAAGTACTTGCATCTCGCTAAAGGCGTAATTCGAGACCAGGGGCAGAAGCCCGGAAAGTCGTGGCGCCAACGGTTGCGCCTGCGGATCGAGATTAACGAAAATAAAACCTTGCCAGACTTCAAGCTGCAGTTCCGGCAAGCACTGGGCGGATTCAACGAACCCCTCAACCCCCGTCATCATCGGTGCACTACGGAGTTGGCCGTCTAATTCATAGGACCAGCGATGATAGGGGCACACCAAACGCGTGGTATTGCCCTGACCTTCAACCAAAGGCATGGCTCGATGCAAACAGACCCGTGACAGGGCGTGCAATTGGCCTTGCTGATCCCGAGTGACCACAATCGGTTGGGACGGTAGATCGGCGCAGATGTAGTCACCGGGGGCTTTGACTTGGTCGATTCTGGCGACACAGATCCAGTCCTTCGAAAAAATTGAATCCACCTCAGCAGCGAAGATTTCGCAGCTGGTATAGGCTTGCGGCGGCAGGGTCCAGGCCTGCGACAGGGGCGCCGTGATTTTCTGCAGGGCATCCGTGGCAATCAGACTCGGGGTTTTGGCGTTCATAGACCTCCCTGGCACACAGCGTTAATAGGGCTGCTCGCCTTGAACAATCACACGCAGCATATGCCGGCGCTGCCCCTGATAATCATTCAAGGCGTTGTGAAACAGACAACGGTTGTCCCACATGGCCAGGGTGCCCTTACGCCATTTAAATCGCGTGACGTACTTATCCTGAGTCAGATGAGCCTGCAGAAAGTCGAAAATGGGCAGGCTCTCTTCTCGCGTCATGCCCTTGATGCGGTGCGTGTGGGGTCGGCTGCAATAAATACTCTTGCGCCCAGTATTCGGATGGACCCGAATCAGCGGGTGCTCCACTTCACTTTCGGCAAAATCGCTACGACCCGAGTCTGCGCCACCATAAGCGCCACCCAGATCAGAAGACTTTGCCGCCAGATCGGCATAAGCACCGCCCTGACCATGAACTACCTTCGGCGAAAACACGCCGGCATGGCTCTCTAACATGCGCTGCAAGGTAGGCGACAGATCATCATAGGCAGCTGATGCATCAGCAAACAAGGTGTCACCACCCTCGTCAGGCACTTCGACCGCATACAACAGGGTCGCCATCGGCGGCTTCTGCAGATACGAGGAATCCGTATGCCAAGCTCCGCCAAAATTCATCTTGGCATCCTTTTCTTTGATGATGGGGATCACATTCTTGTGGGAATCCACCGCCTTCATAAACGGATAGATATCAAGCTCGCCAAATCTCGCGCCAAAATCCGCCTGTTGGGTCGGCGTCAAGTCTTGGTCAGGAAAGAACAATACATGGTGCTGATACCAGGCATTTTTGATCTCGTTGAGCACCCCGTCGCTCAGCGGCAATGCCAGATCAATCCCGGTGACTACCGCACCTACGGGGCCTAAGTTAGTATCGATGTTGATGTGCTGTTCGCTCATGAGACTCCCTCCTGCGTCGCCTATACTACGTCTGTCACTGGGCATGTATCAATACCACTGTTATCCTTAGGGTTTATAGCATACAGCGGTATACCAACGAGGTGACCAAATGACTTCCAAACGTGTAATTGTGATTGATGGTGACGACGCCTCTCCGGAGGTCATGCTGCCTTCGCTGGCAATTCTCGAATCGCTCCAACTGCCCATTGAGTTCATCAAACCGCTGATTGGCCAGGAAGCCATGGAGCAGACCGGCAATTTTTTCCCCGACGTCACCCGAGATGCCATCGACGCCTCCGATGCGACCTTCTTCGGCTCCACCAGTGGTGCCAGCACAGCAGCCCTGTTTTATCTGCGCTGGGGCAAGCAAACCTACGCCAATGTTCGGCCGTGCCAATGGTTACCGGGCTATAACAGCCCGCTGGCACACCCGGAGAACTGTGATTTCGTAATTATTCGAGAAAATCTCGAAGATATGTACCTGGGTATCGAAGGCGACCTTGAGGAGCTCGCCGGTCTGAACCTGACCTCGAGAAATGCCAGGGCCTCATTGTCGAGCATGGCACCTGGCAAATTTGCTATTAAAGCGATTACCGAACGGGGTACTCGCCGGGTGGTGCGCTATGCGTTTGAACTCGCCAGGAAGCGTGACAAGAAAAAAGTTACCGTCACCTGCAAGTACAATATGCTTCATGTGTCTGACGGCTATTTTCGCGACATCGCTAACGAGATAGCACTGTCTTATCCGGATATTGAGTACAACACCTTTATTATCGACGACTTTTTGTGCCGCATGATCACTCATCCTGAAGATCTCGGCGTGGTGGTCATGCCGAATCTTTACGGCGACATCATGTCAGACGGCGCAGCCGGCCTGATCGGCGGTCTTGGCCTGGCACCATCGGGTTGCTATGGTGATGACTACGCCTATTTTGAGTCAGCCCACGGATCTGCGCCCGATATCGCCGGCAAAAATATTATTAACCCAACCGCCACGTTATTGTCAGCGGCGATGATGCTTGATTACCTAGAATTTCCAGAAGCCGCGCAGGGAATCAGACGAGCCGTAGAACAGGTCTATCAGCAAGGTGATGTGCTAACGCCAGATCAAGGGGGCACAGGCACAACAACGGAGTTTTGCGCGGCGGTATCAGCTCTACTGTAGCAGGGGCCGCGGCAATGTCCGAGCTCACAGCATACTGACCCAGCTTAGCTCTGGCATTGTCTGAGGCCC
>DGOD01000342.1:12734-13183 GCA_002389265.1 Gammaproteobacteria bacterium UBA4475 | reverse complement strand
TTGATGATCGAGTTCTACTTGATCCTGGCAGCTATCACTGCAGTTTCTGGTGGTATTTTCTGGCGATTACTCCTCGGCACGCTGGTTATGCTCGTTCCTGGCTACATGGGCGAAGCAGGCTATATGGACCAAACCGTTGGCTTCATCATCGGCATGGTTGGTTGGGCGTTCATCCTCTATGAAATCTTCATGGGTGAAGCCAGCAAAGTCGCTGCATCGCAGGCATCAGCAGCGGTTCGAAAGTCTTACGGTTTAATGAAATGGACTGTCACTATTGGCTGGTCCATCTACCCAATCGGTTACTTCTTCGGCTACCTAGCTGGCGGTACTGATCCAGGTACATTAAACATCGTGTACAACCTGGCAGACGTATTGAACAAGATCGCATTTGGTCTGTTTATTTGGTACGCAGCGAACCAGGAGACCTCAGCGAAAGCTTAAGGTCAGCC
>DGOD01000342.1:2502-12640 GCA_002389265.1 Gammaproteobacteria bacterium UBA4475 | reverse complement strand
CATCAGGACACGCGCTTCAATCATGCCGAGGTAGAGCTCCGGTTTGCCTGAGAGTATCAGCCGCAAGGCACAGGTACCGATGATTCTTAGATAACTCTATGGCAGGGAGACGACCAGCCTGGCGCCGCCCAGGCTGGACACCTGAACCACAATCTCACCACCATAGCGGCTGGCAATTTCGCCAACGACTGCCAGACCAATCCCCTGTCCAGCTTGTTGCAAGTCTAATCGGGCCCCGCGCCCTAGTACCCTGGCGCGATCTGCATTGTTAATACCTGGCCCATCATCTTCGATGACGATCAGCAACCCTTCTGCTTGAGGTTGACGTACCTGTACCTTGACCTCGGACCGGCCATATTTACAAGCATTATCGATAAGGTTACCTAACAGCTCCATCAAGTCCCGCTCATCACCTGCAAAAATAGCGCGATCGAGCTGAACGTCGAACTCTAGGCCCTTATCTCGGTAAACCTTTTTCATCGCACTGATCAGTTTCATGACCAATGGTTCTATTGCTATCGGTTGCTTGAGTGGCGCGGCAGAAGAAGTGACTGCACGCTCGAGTTGGTAGGCGACGATCTCATCCATACGAGCAACCTGCTCCTCTACCGTGCCTTGCATAGCCTGAATCTTTTCAGCATTGGCATCGACACCTAGCGCACTGGAAGCCCCGCGAAGAATAGCCAACGGCGTTTTCAGGCTATGGGCAAGGTCACCCATAGTGGTTCGATAACGCTCGCGCTGCTGGCGCTCACTAGAAAGCAGTAGATTAAGATTTCTAGTTACACCCTGAATTTCTCGTGGGTAATCGCCATCCAGCAACGGCCGCTCACCGTCCTCGATCGCTTTCAAATCTCGCGCCAGCGCCTGCAACGGCGCCAGCCCCCAGTTCATAACAGTCCATTGCAACACCACTAAAACGATGACGACGCCCAACAGCCAGCCCCAAAGATTGTTACTGAAGCCACTTATTTCACTTTCGAAGGGCGCCATCGACTGCAACACCACGAATGTAAACGGAACCAGCCCAGCATCAGGCTTTTGCCAAAGAACCTGGTAGGCCTTATAAAAAATCGAGCCATCTTGCGTTGGCAACTGGCCGAAGCGCTCAGTGCCTGGATCTAGGCCCAGATACAGACTCTCGCGATCTGACGCCGCAAGGCGCAGGTCTAGCGCCGAAGCACTACGCCAGAGCTCTACACCAACGTCGTCCAGCACCAAGCCATAAAGACCCGACCCCAAGGTATTAAATCCTGGCTCTTGGAGCATATCAGGCATCACTAGCTGGCCACGCTCAACCTCGGTGACCGCTAGCAAACCATATACGTGGATCATCAGCCGTTTAGACACGCCCTCTTCAGCACTGCGAGTAAACGCCTGATCGATAACAGCGCCCATCATTCCGAGAAACAAAATCAGCACCAGTGTGGCGGTGATTAACATTCGATCCCGTAATGAGTATTGTTTCGAAGACATTCCTGTCACCGTGCAAATGTGTTGAGTCGGTAGCCCTGACCGCGGACAGTTTCAATGGGTTTGAAGGTATTATCTGGATCGAGTTTTTTTCGCAGACGACCGACGAAGACTTCGATCACATTGCTGTCACGTTCAAAATCCTGCTCATACAAGCGCTCAGTCATTTCTGCTTTGGATATCACCTCGCCCGGTCGTTGCATCAAGTACTCAAGCAAATTGAACTCGAAGGCAGTCAAATCAACGGGGTTGCCTTCGACATTAACGCGTTTACCACGCAAATCAACATGAATTGGGCCCCATTCCAGACTGGGCTTGAACTGTCCCGAGGCACGTCGCAACATCGCCTCCAGCCTCGCTAACAGCTCTTGCACATGAAATGGCTTGACCAAATAATCGTCAGCACCGGCCGCCAGCCCTTCGACTTTATCCTTCCAATCGGCTCGCGCCGTCAAGATTAAAATCGGATAATCACGACCGTCTTCACGAATTTTCCGAATAATATCTAGCCCGGAAAGCCTAGGTAAACCTAAATCAATGACCGCCACGTCGTACTGGAATTTTTGAGCGACATACAATCCTTCGATCCCGTCGGCACAGGTGTCGATGACAAAATCGTGGCCCTGCAACAGGTCTGCCAGCTGCTCACGCAACTCTAATTGGTCTTCAATCAGCAATAATCGATGGCCCATTCAATAACTCCCGCTATACCGGCCGCAATTTGCCGCCAGAGACCATAAGCTACTCAAAGACATTGCCACTTCCAGCATCAACGAAGACATACTTCACCACACCCTGAGGGGATAGCGTCTTGACTCGGAATACCCCAGGTCCCTGACCTTCACTAAGCTGAATAGACAGAATTTTATGATTTTGGTAACGCTGCTTGACCCGGCTGGCCGCTGCACGGCTATCGAGGCGTTGGAGACTGGGCACTGCTGGCGAACCAGACCGCTGACTTTCGACGAGCAACAAGGCGGGCCCCGGTCGGTGCTCGAAGGGCCTCGCTGCAAGGGTCTGACTACTCAACAAGCCAAACAAAAGCGTCATCGGAAGGATCAGGTAGTGCATACTATTCTCCGTGATCTCCGGCCTAGCTGACCGGAGATATGGATAATCGGACTCGAATAGTATCACCAGGATCCTTGTCCATCACTGTCGAATAGGTCTGTTGCTGATAACGGTATCGAACCTCATAGCCAACAACTTGTTCTTCGCTGTATGAGTCTTGATAAATCCGGCATCGTTCTTCATTCCCATAACGTCGCCCGTTATCAGACTTATTATTTGAGCGTGCCATCGCGTTGCCCAGCGTCGCACCCAGAACAGCACCAACCACAGCCCCAACCCGCTTGTTGGACTTCTTATGACCAACAGCATTACCAAGGGCGCCGCCTAGTACGCCGCCCATGACAGTACCCACCGCATTATTTCCAGTGCCCTGACCTTGACGATAAACTACCTGCTCTTGCCAACATTCTTCTCGCGGAGTAGAGACGACGATCGTCTTCATAATCGGCTCGGCTGCCAGCACCGTCGCATAGTCGTATATCACATTGGGGCCTGAGGAAGCTGCGGCAGTGACCGCACCTGGCAGCAGTAACGTTGAAAAGGTGACAATAGCTACATTAACGAAGATCATTTTCATGTTGATGGCCTCTACTTGCTCTTGAATGTAGGACCCAGACTAACGCCTAGTATCTGAATGCTAGCTGAATGGCTCAGATAAATTTATTCAGCAGCCATTCAGGCGTTACAGACATTGTTATTCAAGCGATCTCACGCCGGAATGGCGGCAGGGCGTTGAGCAGAAGCTGGCCGTAGCGCTGAGTCACTAGGCGGCGATCAAGGATTGAAATAGTGCCGCTGTCTGTTTCGGTGCGCAATAATCGGCCACAAGCCTGAACCATCCGCAAAGCGGCATCGGGGACCATGATTTCTTGAAATGCATTGCCGCCTTTGGCCTCAATCCACTCACTCAAGGTCGCGCCAACCGGGTCGTCCGGCACGGCAAACGGTATTTTGACGATAACTACATGCTCACAGTAGGCCCCCGGCAAGTCGATACCTTCGGCGAAACTGGCGAGCCCAAAAATAATACTCGATAGTCCTGCATCAATCCGGCGCTTCTGAGTGGCGACGATCTCGCTTTTCGACAAATCACCCTGAACCAGGACTAATGCTTGAAAGTCAGCCCCCAGCGCATCCCTGATTCGAAACATCTGGCGCCAGGATGCAAACAAAACCAGCCCACCTCTGACCCCTTCAAGCAAATCTGGCAACAGCCCGGCAACTTCTGCGTTATGGTCTTCGGCCTGACGCGGGTCGGAGATCATCATAGGCACTCGAAGGACCGCTTGCCGAGCATATTCAAAGGGACTCGCCAGGGCCGTAAAACGATTCTCCGGATGAATCCCTACGCGTCTTTGAAAACGCCCGAAATCACCCCCAACAGCAAGCGTTGCCGAGGTCAGTACGGCACCGAAACAGCGCGACCAGAGCAACGCTTCCAGCGTATCGTGCACCGACACTGGGCTGGCGCTAATTTGAATTTCATCATTATCGCGAAAACCAATCCAGCGAGCTGTTGGGGGCTCACCTACCGTGTCAGTGATCATGAAATTTTGCCACAGGCCAGCACCACCTGAGAGACGCGCATTCACCGCGGCGATCACCGGCAGCCAATACTCCAGCTGTTCCTGCATGGGATCTGCATCGTTCATCCGGTCTTCAATCGCTGACTGAATCAAATTTGTCTGACTGTTCAGGCGTTGCATCGCCTGGTACAGAGTTTCGCTGATCGCCACCAATGCGGGGTCCGCGTGGCCGCCAGGAAACCGATAGCGGCGCTCTCGATCTTCGCCTTCCGCCATTTCTCGAAGCGGTTCAACCACACTGATGACCGCTTGCAACTGCTCAATTAAATGGGTGACCGCATCTTCCAGCTGAATTAAATTGCGCGGCAAGCCCCCGATCTCACCTAACTCCGCCGCCATCAGGCGGAGCGCGTTGGGTTGCTGTTCGAGCCAAGTCTGAGTGGAACGCAGCAACTGAAAATTGGCGAAATGGTTGATGGCCTTATCCGGCAGATGGTGACCCTCATCGAAAATATAGATCGTATCCTCAGGTGCAGGCAGCACCGCACCGCCACCCATCATCAGGTCGGCCAACACCAAATCATGGTTGCTGACGATGCAATCAACCCGGTGAATCTGTTCGCGAGCGCGATAGAAAAAGCAATTTTCGTAGTGGGAACATTTGCGTCCGGTGCAAGTCACATGATCGGTACTCACTGGAAACCAGGCATCATTTTCAAGTTCAGTGGACCAGCTGTCTCGCTCACCATCCCAGTCGCCTCGACCTAATCGAGCCAGCATTTCCTCGTATAACGCTTGATGCGAGGCGTCCATCGACAGCATCTCATCGTCATACAGGGCAAGACTATGATTATTCGCGCCTGCCGCCTGCAAAGCCAAGTCTAGTCGCGCCAGACATAAATAACGTCGCCGGCCTTTGGCTAGGGCGAAACTGAAATCGAGGCCTGAATGCTGTCGAATATCCGGCAGATCTAACAGTACGATCTGCTCCTGCAGCGCGACAGTAGCCGTTGCGATCACCAGGCGCTTCCCCAGCGCCTTGGCAATGGGTAACGCCGCAATGGCATAGGCCACCGTCTTACCGGTGCCGGTGCCCGCCTCAACCACACAGATGGGATTTTTGGATAGCCGGTCGCCGTCAGCATCCACCTCGATGCTGCCCAGCGTATTAGCGATATCGGCGATCATTTGTCGCTGGCAGTGGCGCGAGGTGTAGCCTTTTTCCTCAAGCAGCCGCGAATAGGCCATTTGGATCTCGGTTTTTAGTTCAGCACTGAGCATTGACGGGAAGTACCTGGATTGCGCATCATCCACCCTTCAAATTCAAGGGATGACAGGCAGTGTTCATGAGAGATCAGATCATAACATTCAAGCTCCAGAGTAAATACCATCTGCTGTCGATCCTGGCAGCCACATTTTGCTCCCTGACTCAGGCCGCGGGCCCATTGCCATTGGACAAATTGAACCTGCCCGCCGGCTTCAGTATTGCGGTCTTCGCTGAAGTGGAGAACCCGCGGCAGATGGCGCACGGTGAAGACGGCGACATTTACGTTGGTAGCTTAAGGGCCGGTAAAGTGCATCTGGTTCGGGATATTAATGCTGACGGCAAGGCTGATCAGGTGACAGTGGTCGCCGCAAACCTAGATTTACCCAGTGGGCTCGCCTATCGCGAGGGCGATCTGTATGTCGGCGCCCTCAACCAAATCCTTGTCTTTCGGAATATCCAACAACAACTGCGAAACAAGGCGCCAGACCAACTCGCCACCAGCGAGGTACTGACAGCCAGCTTGCCAGCTGAGCGCCATCACGGCTGGAAATATCTCGAATTTGGCCCAGATGGCTATCTCTACATCCCCGTCGGTGCGCCCTGCAACATCTGCCAGCCCGAGTCGCCCTTTGCCTCTATCCAACGTATGAACGTGAACACAACCCCGGCGGTATTCGAGCCCTTCGTCACGGGTGTCCGTAATACGGTGGGATTCGACTGGCACCCAGACACCGGTGAGCTGTGGTTCACCGACAATGGCCGGGACATGCTTGGCGACGATCTGCCGCCCTGCGAGCTCAACCGAGTCAGCCAGGCGGGCCAGCACTTTGGCTATCCCTTCTTTCACGGCCAGAGCATTCCCGACCCGGAGTTCTCTGCCGGCCACAATCCCACTGATTACATGGAGCCAGCACTAGATCTCGATCCTCACGTGGCACCCTTAGGCATGATGTTCTATACGGGCACCATGCTACCCCCGGCATACCACAAGCAAGTCTTGATCCCTGAGCATGGATCTTGGAATCGAACACCCGAGGCTGGCCATACAGGCTACCGTATTACTGTCGCCCGCATGGACGATCAGGGTGTCATGCATTACGAAGTACTCGTCGATGGCTGGTTACAAGACAATGTCGCCTGGGGTCGGCCTGCCGACTTACTACAAATGGCCGACGGTAGCATCTTGATTGCCGATGACAAGGCCAACGTCATCTACCGGCTCAGCTATTCGCAGCCGTAGATCGAGACCTTAAGCACCAGACAAATCACGTCTCGCCAAATGGAGCAAAAGGCTATTCGTCGACACTCAGATCCTGGCGCGGTTGGTCGCTGTCCTCGGAGATCAGTTCAACAATCTCAGCTGAGGTGTTTCTGACCGCGACGAAGGGTTCGAAATGGTCTCGCGCCACCTCATGAAACTGAATGCGATACAGGGTCCAGCACAGCAGCAGTGCCAGGGCCACGGCTGAAACAATAAAGAGTGCATGGTCAGTGTAACCAATTAAAAACGCCACAATAAGCGGACCAAACACCGAACCCGCACTGTTCATCATCAGTACACCGCTGGCGATTTCCATCAAGGACAAACTGGTATTGTCGTTGGCATGGGCTAGACACAGGGAATACAGTGGAAATGTCATACCACCAAAAATAAACATCGTGGCGTAAATCGCTTTCGGGCTATAACTCAACAGCACCGCCGCCAACAAACAAGTCAGCACACCTAACAGGGCCAGCCCGGCAATCACATAGCGCCGATCGACTCTGTCTGATAAGCGCCCGACTGGGTATTGAAAAACAGTCCCGCCCAATATCGTCACCGCCATAAACATACCAATCTGTTCTTTTTCTAGACCGTTGACGCTTGCCACGACTGGCCCGAGAGCCCAGAACCCGCCGGTGACCAAGCCTCCGAAGAAGGCGCCCACCATGGCAACCTGGGAAGCGGCCACTACTCGAGCAAGTCGAAATTGGACCACGGGAATCGGCCCAGGCAGTGAACTCGAGGTCAAACCAATGGGTACAACACCCAAGACCAGCAAGGCCGCCGCCAGCATAAACAGACCCGGAAAGCCTAGCTCAAAGCCAACCAATAATTGACCGATGCAGATCGACACCAAAGTAATGATGATATAGATTGATAAGACACTGCCACGATGTTCAACGGCTGTCTTCTCATTGAGCCAGCTCTCAATCACCATATACACACCGGCAAATGCCCAGCCGGAAACGGCTCTGGATAGCATCCAAAACCAAAATTGATCCACAAGCCCAATAAACAGCAAGGCCGCCGTCGCAGCAGCAATCAAGACGGCAAAAACACGGATATGACCGACTCTCGCAACCAATCGCGGAACCGTCAGACAGCCAACCACGAATCCTAAAAAATAACTGGAACCCGTATAGCCGATCAACTCCGGCGCCCAATCTAGACTCACCGCATAGAGCGGCACTAAAGTGAGTTGCAGACCATGGCCAAGCAGCAGTATCGCCACCGACGCTAGCAGCGCAGTCACCGATATTAATAAACTGGTCATGTTTAATTCCGAGTAGAGGGCAGAAAATCCAGCCTGAAGTACAGACGGTAATCCGCCGCCGCTTCAATCGCGGGCGATTATACCCATCCATTGACGTTTGTCTGCTAGAACCCACAAAAATCACCCAGAAAGTGACCTGCGGGTCCGCAGTGGGTGATTCGACACGCGTTACCGGGACAATAAGACAGTATCAGGCTCTGCGGAAGCGGGGAAACCGGGTCATGCCTCGGGTAGACGCCTTGGCACCGCCGGACACCTCGAGGAGCTTGATAAAACCACCGATGGCCATCCAGGTAAAGATGAACTGAATATTAGAGGGCACACTGATATGAACAAATATACCCGATTCGATCATATCCAATATGACCAGAAAGGGATTCTAGTTGGCCAGAATCATAGATCCGAAGAACACTCCGAGAGACAAGGAAACAAGAATATTGCGGGTCCAAATAGCCAGGATAACGGTAAGCACTGGTGGCAATAGCGACAACAGACCGTAATCAGGCATCAGCTAAATAACCAGCCAAACCAGCCACGATCCAAATTTTTCTCACAACCCTTAAGCTGGGTGCCGTAGGTACTACTTCGCCGTGCCACTTTTTTTGAGACATCTTTCAGCCACTGCTTTTTGGCAAAGGAGCGCTTCGCAAAGCCCCCCTGACCCTCATGGTAGGCAAGATAGAGGTTGTAGGCGTCAGACTTACCGATACCGTTCTTGCGATGACTCTGGTCGTTGTACCAGCCAATAAAATCGATAGCGTCATCAAAGTCATTACGATCAGCACCCCAGCTTCCCGTCGAGCGTTTATATGTGTCCCAGGTCTCATCAATCGCCTGGGAATAACCATAGGCACTCGCTGGCCGAGGGCCAGGAATCACCCAAAGTATCTTGGTTCTTGGCGGTTTAGCCCGCGATTGAAATGCGGACTCTTGATGAATAAATGCCATCATCACTGGGATCGATGTACCCCAACGCCTGGCAGCTTTGCGTGCGTCTTTATACCAGCCAGACTTTTCATAAAATATTTCACACAGATTGTCTGGCTTTTCCGGGGGGGCTGACGCGCAGCCGACAAGACTCAAGAGTATTAATGAACTCAAAACAACTTTCATGACACTTGGATTCCATGTTTAGCTAGCATTTCAAGCAGTGCGGTTTCGTCCATGACTGGCACGCCTAATTCAAGCGCCTTAGCCAGTTTTGATCCCGCTGCATCTCCAGCCACGACACAGCTAGTGCTCTTGGAAACCGACCCGCTGACTTTCGCCCCAAGGGATTGCAACTTTGCCTTTGCTTCACTTCGAGTGAGTCTCATCAAGGTACCTGTCAAGACCCAACTCTGACCTGTTAAAGCTGCAGGGTCAACACTCGAAGTTTCCGCTTGCCAGTGGATCCCGGCAGCCAACAGCTCATCGATGACTTTTTGATTATTCTGTTGATGGAAGAATGTCAGAATTTTTTCTGCGACTATCGGCCCAACATCTGGAACAGTCTGCAATAGCTCGTCATCTGCGGCGCGCAAGGCATCAATATCGCCAAAAAACAGCGCCAGATTCCGCGCCGTGGACTCACCCACTTCAGAGATACCCAGCGCATAAATAAATCGCGCCATGGTCGTCAGCTTACTTTTCTCCAACGCCTTAAGCAGATTGTTAGCAGATTTCGGCGCCATTCGATCGAGCCCAACCAATTTCGACTCGGTCAAGCTGTATAGGTCTGCGGGACTCGCGATCAAGCCTTCATCAACCAGTTGATTGACCAGTTTAGTTCCCAGACCTTCGATATCCAGCGCCAGTCTTGAGGCAAAATGACGAATACTTTCTTTGCGCTGAGCACTACAAAACAACCCACCACTGCAACGTGCAATAACCTCACCTTCAACCAGTATGATTTCAGCACCGCAGGCCGGGCAATGATCAGGCAGGGTTATCGGCCGGGCATCCAATGGACGTTGGGATTGATCAACAGCAACCACCTTGGGAATGACGTCACCGGCCCGTTGCACCAAAACCCGATCACCAATCATCAATCCTAGTCGACCTACTTCATCCATATTATGCAGCGTCGCATTACTAATCGTTACGCCACCGATTTTAACCGGCTCAAGCCGCGCCACTGGCGTAATAGCCCCGGTTCGGCCCACTTGAAACTCCACATCTGCTAGCCGTGTATAGCCCTCTTCGGCAGGAAATTTGTGAGCAATGGCCCAGCGTGGTGTGCGAGTCAGAATACCTAGGCGCTGTTGCAGCGACATGCTATTCAC
>DGOD01000342.1:0-2475 GCA_002389265.1 Gammaproteobacteria bacterium UBA4475 | reverse complement strand
CGCCCCTTTGACCACCTCAACTAGCGGATTAATCCGCAAGCCCCAGTCCTGTAATTGCTGCAAAATGCCAGCCTGAGTCGGCGGTAAATCGCCACCTTCCACCAACCCGACGCTGTAACAGTACATCGTCAGTTTACGTTTTGCCGTGAGTCTTGAGTCCAGCTGCCGCAAACTACCAGCAGCCGCGTTGCGGGGATTGGCGAAAGGTTTTTCACCTCGCGCCTGAGCCTCAGCATTGATTGCGAAAAATGTTGGCTTGGCAATATAAATCTCACCCCGCACTTCCAGCCGTTCTGGCCAACCTTGACCCTGCAGACGCAAGGGAATCGATTCTATCGTTCTGACATTCTGCGTAATATCCTCACCAGTCGTACCATCACCGCGAGTCGCCCCCCTGACTAATTGTCCATCGACATACAGCAGGCTGACAGCGACACCATCAATTTTTGGTTCGCAGATAAACTCAAGTGTATCAACCGTGTCTAAACGTGTCTTGATTCGTCGCTCAAAGTCTTCCAGGTCAGCCTCGCTAAACGCATTTTCCAGCGACAGCATCGGCATCTCATGTTGAATTTGGGAGAACGCTGACAGGGGCGTGGCACCGACTCGTTGAGTCGGTGAGTCATCGGTAACGAGTTCCGGGTACTGCGCCTCAAGAGATTTTAGCTCGCGAAACAGTTGATCGAATTCCGCATCAGAAATGATAGGCGAATCGAGAGAGTGGTACTGGTAGTTATGCCGGTTTATGGCATCACGAAGACGCACCGCTTGTTCAAATATTTCGGCAGGTAGGGACATGCAAATTCATCGGTGCTGCCGGTCTCGAAATCACCAGCTTAGTGAAAGTAAGTATCAACAAAGGCCTGAAGATCTTGCTGATCGCGCATCATCGATTGTCGCGTCAGCGGCATCCTTGTCTCATCCTTGATCTCGCCACCGAGCTGGGTCGCCAGGTATTCTGCCAAACCCAGCATCTCATGATACACGCCAACAGGATCTGCCAGCTCATGAGCACGCATAAACAAGCTGACAGCTGGGGTCTTGAAGGCATGCATCGTCGATGGGTCGAAGGCACCTGGCTCCACCGCGTTGACCAGGCTAAATAACGACCGACCATTCGACCCAAGTCGATGATAGATATCCATCTCTCCAAACGTCATGTTCTGCTGTCGCAAGCAAGCCAGCAGGGCGTTGCCGCTAAAATCTTTGTGCCGCGCACTAACATACAGCACTACAAATTTTTCCGGGCACTCGGCACCAGCCCGGGGAATCGCAGGCGAATTCGGCTGTTCAGTTTCGAAGGCTGCGGTTTCTAGGCTCCCGCTTTCGGATAAATTACTTTCGGACAGACTGGTTTCAAATCCGAGCGTTGCCTCAGCTTGGTCTTCGGACAGCGCGTCTTGCGAAGCAGGAATATTCACAGATTCCATCAATACGGGCACGGCTTCGGCCAGGTCTAACTTAGTCTGCGTCGGCGTGGTGAGCACGCGGGCCCCACCATTGGGTAGTTCAGCCCTGTAGAGCGCCAGATCATCGGCATCCAGCTTGGGTTCATGTCGCGAGTTCAAAAACGACTTATCCAAGGACATTTTGAGCGTGCCACGGTTTGATCGCATGCGCCAATACCCATGCAACAGCACACCAACGATAAATGCTGAACCCAGAATGAGCAACCAATCACGCAAGCCGAATTCTATTAGAGACTCCATCTTATCGATTCCGTTAGCAAATGGTGCTTGCTAGCGTCAAACTGCTGCCAGCGCCACGGCTTCATCCACGTCAACGGATACCATCCGTGACACCCCAGGCTCATGCATTGTAACGCCCATAAGTTGTTCCGCCATCTCCATGGCAATTTTATTGTGGGTAATGTAGATAAACTGAACTGTTTTCGACATTTCCTTTACCAAATTTGAGTAACGCACCACATTAGCATCATCCAACGGGGCATCAACCTCATCCAGCATACAAAATGGCGCTGGGTTCAGGCTGAATATAGAAAATACCAAGGCGATCGCCGTCAGCGCCTTCTCGCCCCCCGAGAGCAAGTGAATGCTCGAATTGCGCTTTCCTGGTGGTCTTGCCATAAGACCAACGCCCGTATCGAGCAAATCATCGCCGGTCATTTCCAGATAGGCATGGCCACCACCGAAGACCTTGGGGAACAGCTGCTGGAGTCGTGAATTCACCTTATCGAAGGTCTCTTTAAATCGTGTACGAGTTTCTACGTCGATCTTGCGAATCGCGGTTTCAAGAGTTTGTAGTGCCTTCTCAAGATCTTCGTTCTGGGCATCAAGGTACTGTTTTCGCTCTGATTGAACTTTGTACTCATCGATAGCCGCGAGATTAATAGCCCCGAGCCGCTGAATACGATTACCTACACGTACCATGTTCTCTTCCCACTCGGCTTCATTAGCCGCCTCGGGGAGGTTTACCAGCAACTCATCCAGGTCTTGCTTGTCAGCGACCAACTGC
>DGOD01000156.1 GCA_002389265.1 Gammaproteobacteria bacterium UBA4475 | reverse complement strand
GAGCGGCGGGAAGCCTTATTCTCAGAGGAAGAGAAACGCCGCACTGCTTATCATGAGGCGGGTCATGCCCTCACAGCATTCTTTATGCCGCATGGGGATACCTTGCGCAAAATTTCCATTATCCCCAGGGGGCGCGCTTTAGGTGTCACCGAACAATCTCCCAAGGAAGATATGCTGAATTATTCCCAGCACTATCTGGAAGATCGGCTAGCGATATTGTTAGGGGGAAGAGTGGCTGAAAACCTAGTATTTGAAGAAGCCAGTTCCGGTGCGGCCGACGATTTAAAACAGGCGACTCATTTAGCCAGGCACATGGTCCAAGAGTGGGGTATGAGCACTGTCCTGGGCCCCGTCACTTATCGGGAAACCGAACAAAACTTCCTCGGCCAGGAGATCAGCCCGCCACGGATCTATAGCGAGCATACCGCCGAAATTATTGATGATGAGATAGCTCGCCTGATTACAGCTAGCGAGCAACGGGCACTGACGGTTCAGCAACAGCACCGTGACAAGCTCGATAAGCTTGCGGCTGCGCTGCTCGAGCAGGAAACCTTGGGAGAAGAAGAGATCACTGCGATTCTTGATTGAGGATCTTGCGAGGTTGCGGGATGGTCTGAACGCCAGCCAAAATATCCTCCTCCAGATTAAGCAATACACGCACCGCCTCGAATAAGGCGGTGGTGGATAAGTAGGTCGCTCGATTAATATTCAGTAAATTGGCGATCTCATGATTTAAATGCTTGTCGGCGCCCACGACCATGTAGATTTCGTTTAGATACCATTCGTAGCCACGCCGTACTTGCCGATAGAGCTCAATGTACTCGTTTGCGGTATGCGAGCCTGCGGGCAACGCCATTAGAGTTACTAATCCATGATAGTTGCCGGTGACGTACAAGCAAAAGTTAGCGTATAGGTCGTGAACAGTTCCTGATGGGCTAACCCGGAAGTCAGCAAGGTTGTGGCCAATATCCTTGATGAACTTCGCGGCATAAGTGGCGTTGCGAACGGCGTGATTCAACTGCGTGACCAGGCGCAAGTCTTCCTCTTCCTTGGCATTTCGCTGAATCGCATAAGTGTATCCCAGCACTTCACTTTCTGTTTGTTTAAGCAATTTGTATTCTTGTTCGTAGCGCGTTACATAACGTAGCGGCTCGCCCGCAAGCAATTCACTGTTCGCATCGAATACCGCATGTGTGTGGATTTGAAAGCTATGCATGTTCAACCGTATCGCATTGAAGAGCATACGGGTCAACTCTTTACGCACCGCTTCAATCGCGCCGTCAGCTACGGCGCTGGAGACCTTGTGTATATAGGCGGTGGCAAACAATTCAGTATTTCGCTCCGGCGCCATCCAGTTGAGTAGAACAATAAACGGATCCAGTAATGGCAGGAAAAGGAGAATGCCTAGCAAATTAAACAAAGAGTGGAAAACAACAAGCATGAAAAGGGGATCGCTGATGCCAAATACATTGCGGATAATATAGACAAACATCGGCAGGCAAAGCAGGGCGACAATCGCTGTTGTCAGATTAAATATGAAGTGGGCGTAAGCCACTCTACGCTTCTCTACCAACCCTTCTAGGGCGCCTAGTAAAACCGTACTCGTCGTCCCCACATTCGATCCTATGGCGATGGGTATGGCTTCATTCACCGTGATCACGCCCGCATGCAGGGCACTTAAAATCACCATCATTATCACCGAGCTGGATTGAACCAGTGCCGTGAGCACAGTGCCAACAAGACAATAGACCAGCAGGCTTTGACCTCGCAGGATGTTAGTATCTAGCTGCGGCACAAGATTCTCGAGACTCGTGATGAGTGTCCCCAGCCCCATGAGCAGCAGCCCAAGCCCCAGAACCAGGTTGCCGAGGTAATAGGGGCGATGCCCGGCGGGCAAAAAAACTGTGACAAAGGCGCCTATCGCCACCAGGGGTTGGTAGAACTTCGCCAGGTCAAGTTTGAAGCCTAGGACAGCCAGCATCCAACCGGTCACGGTGGTGCCGAGGTTGCTGCCGAGTGTCACACCCAGCGCGTTGCGCATTTCCAGCATGCCAGCCCCGACGAAGGCCAACACGATTAAACCCACAAGCGAGCTGCTCTGCAAAAATGCGGTCACTACTGTGCCAGTAAAAACGCCTTTAAGGGGTGAATTGGTTTGCGCCTGAAGAAATTGCTTCAGAGATTTCGAGCCAATGCCCTGTAGCCCTTGTTCGAGTAAATGCATGCCGAGCAGAAACAGCCCAATGCTGACGATGATGCTCCATATGTCCAAGGAACCGGTCGATATAGCTACCACTGCGGATGGCCTCCAAGCATTCGAGCTGAGTGGCATTTATCAGGGCGCGGCTGGTGCTAGCCCATGACCCATATCACCTTCAGCCGCAATGAAAACACTGAGTAAGAGCGTCACAGGACATCACAAAATAAATGCTAACCTGGATACTTATGGTTATAGTGAGCGCTAAATAGAGACAGGAAGCCGCTATATGAACCTTGAGAAAGTCGTCTTCGCATTTACGATTATTCTAGCTTTGACCCTAAACTTCGGATTTTTTACGGGCGATATCGGCAATGCCGCGCACCATAATGTTTATGAGCTCTATGCGGCAATATTTGTCAATGCGATCGCGACGATTCTAAAGTTCGGCGATCGTACCCACATGGGCGCCGTATTATTAGCCGCTAGCCTGGTTGCTGATATTCAATTAGTGGCTGCCGCGGGTGTCTGGGTATTCGCCGTGCATGTGACTGACATTGGTCTGACGCCAGCGACAGTCGCCAGTATCGTCTCTCTTGCTGGTGGTGCGGTGATCGCCAACACGATATCAGTCTCACTGCTGGTCATAGAAACCGTGATGCTGCGTCGCTAGACAGCGATACTGGGGCAGGCTATGGATAGTATTGTTTTTCTAATTCTGCGCCAAATGCGCGCCCCTCTGTTGTTGTTAACAACAGTTTATGCGATCGCGACCCTGGGTCTCACATTGATACCTGGCATGGATGACAAGGGCCAAGTATGGTTCATGGATTTCTTTCATGCCTTCTATTTCGTCTCGTTTATGGGTACCACCACTGGCTTTGGTGAAATCCCATACCCCTTTACCGATGCGCAGCGTATGTGGGCGCTCATATTTATCTATATCACTGTGGCGACCTGGGTTTATACGATTGGCACGTTGATCCGCCTGTGGCAAAACGAGACGTTACAAAAAGCCCTCGCTGAGCACCGATTTCAGCGCCAAGTGCGGCAGATCAGCGAACCATTTTTCGTGGTTTGCGGCTACGGAAATACGGGTAGTCGATTGGTGAAATCGCTACGCAAACGCCTGATCCGGGCATCGGTGTTAGACCTGAAGCAAGATCGAATCGATGCGCTGATGTTGGCGGAACATCCGTTGTTTCTGCCCGGACTCCAAGCTGATGCCAGTACGCCTCGCAACCTGGTACTTGCCGGTATCATGCATCCAAAGTGTAAAAGCGTGGTCGCGCTGACAGATGACAATGCCGTCAATCTGCATATCGCCATTACGGTGAAGGTTCTGAACCCGGAATTGAAGGTCATTTGCCGCGCCGACTCCCATGAGATTGAAGCGAACATGGCATCCTTTGGTACCGATGCGATTATCGATCCATTCGACAGCTTCGCCAAAGACCTCGGGCTGGCGGTAGATTATCCGTATCAATATATGCTCAGTGACTGGTTCCGGAACGAAAGCGGCGAGCCATTGGCGCCAGTGATGCAATTACCCAAGGGCCGCTGGCTGCTGTGTGGATTTGGTCGATTCGGGCGGGCGATTCATCGCGAGTTACTCGATGCGGGTATGACGGTGCAAGTCATAGAACCGAATAAGGCGTTGCTCAATTTGCCGGTCAATGCGGTTATCGGCGACGGTACCGAGGCAGTGACACTGAACCAGGCTGGCGTCGGTGAGGCAGTAGGTATTATTGCGGGCGCAGATGATGACTCGAACAACCTTTCAATTATTGTCACTGCCAAAGCGCTAAATCCTGACTTGTTCGTGATTGCGCGGCAAAACCAACAGGCCAATAGTCGGTTGTTTGCTCATCCTCGTGCGGAACTGGTCATGGAGGTCAGCGATGTCCTGGCAACCAAAATACGGACTTTGCTGACTAATCCCTTAGTTGATGATTTTCTGAGTCTGGCAAGAGCTCATGATGATAGCTGGGCGCAGAACCTGACAGAAAGAATTCGGAAGATATCGCCCTTAGGATTTCCTGAGGTCTGGGAGTGCGTTATTGCAGCGGATAGTGCCCATGCGGTTAGCAACGCGCTGACCAAAGGTACTGATGTCAGGGTAGAACATTTAACGCACGATCATCATGATCGCGATGTAAGCTTGCCAGTCTTGGCGCTGTTACATAGCAATTCACAAGGTGCGTTTTGTATGCCGTCCGGTCATGCCAGCTTGGCGCTGAATGACCGATTGTTATTTGCAGGCAGCGCCGCCAGCCGGGCACAAATGCAATGGAACTTACAGAACGAGGTCGCGCTGGGGTACATTTTGACCGGCGCCAGCTTACCTCAAACCTGGCTCGGTCGATGGCTGCAGCGCTCGAATAGCTGACTGTCAGCTGGGGTTGGGGTGATGCCTGAGCCAGTCAAGGGTTGCAGTGGCAGCGCTTGTGTAGGCGCTGATGGTGGCAGGTACGCCTGAATCTCGCTGACGCTTTCTGCCTTTAAGTTGCTTGAAGCTATGGTCGGCGGTCGCCAGCCACGATAAAGACGCCATTGGTATTGCCTCAGTGACACCCCTTAGCAGATCGGGTTCTGCCAGTGAGTCGCGAGTTCCACTCAAAAACAATTG
>DGOD01000212.1 GCA_002389265.1 Gammaproteobacteria bacterium UBA4475 | reverse complement strand
TCCGCTCGCCCAATCCGAGGCTATCGTGCCGAGCAACACAATACGCTAATTTGCCTCTAGCGTTGCCAGACTGTGTTACCCTCGACCGTGACTTTTTATCAAGCTATTTGTTATGAAGGCAATGTTAACAGGGCGGCGCGGTAGGTAAGCACATGACCAACAAGACCATTGAGACCATTGAGCCTCTCGAGACAAGCCAGCCTCGAGTCTTCTATGGCTATATTCTGGTCGCTTACTCGTTCAGTATTGGTTTTCTGGCTAGCAGCTTCTTCCTGCATTCCCGCGGTATCTTCTTTCCCCTATGGATGGATGAATTTGGCGTCGACCGCACCCAGCTGTCTTTGGTCGTCACCTTGACATTGTTTACCGGCAGTTGTCTGGCGCCCATTATCGGTAATTTACTCGACCGCCTTAGTATTCGACTAATCTCAACCCTCGGCGCTTGCTGGATGGCTACGGGCTATCTGTTACTCCAACAGGTTGACAGCTTCGCGGGCTTCGCTGTGATTATGATTGGCTTTCAGGGCGTCGCCTGGGGCACTCTGGGTCCGCTGGCACAGACCAAATTGATGGTTAACTGGTTCACCCGCAACCGCGGCATGGCAATCGGCGTGGCGATTATGGGTATTTCTGTGGCTGGCGTGGTCATGCCACTGGCCGCTACTTTTCTTGCGGAGACCCTGGGCTGGCGTGACACCTACGCACTGTACTCAGCGCTGCTACTCCTGCTGGTTGTGCCAGCGACGCTGTATCTGGTACGCCAGGCGCCCGCAGATTTAGGCCTCGGCGCTGACGGCGATGCACCCCTGATTCAACCCACAAGTCAGCCGTCAGCACCGCAAAACCAGATACAGGTGTACCGAGAGTTTCTCACCTCCCGCGAATTTTGGACCGTGGTGTTGACCTTCGGCATGATGAATGGCGTGTACAGCGCCATGATTACCCATCTGCCCTCCTACCTGAGCATGGATCTTGATTTTAGTCTGTATGACGCCGCCCATGCTTTGGGTGTCTCTGGCGCCTGCGCCATCCTCGGCAAAATTGTCTTTGGTTGGCTGATGGATCACTTTAATGCCAAGGTCACGGTGATGCTCACCGTACTGGCTTATTTTTGCGCCATGCTGATCTTGATGACGTTCGCCGACTACACCGCTATCTTGATTGCCAGCGGCCTGTTTGGGTTGGCTTTCGGTGCCATGATACCGGTACGCAGTGTCCTGCTGTCGCGCCTGTTTGGTGTAACGAAATTTTCCCGGGTGAATGGTCTGCTGGCCTTCTTTTTGGCACCCGCGACGTTCTGGACAGTGATTGCCGGCTATGTGGCTGACCACCACGGCTATGTCACTATCTTTCAAATCTGGGCGCTGGCGTTCCTCGTTGCGGGCGCCATCACTCTGATGATTCAATTCCCCAATCAAGATCTAACGGACTGAAGGCTCTATTGAGTAGTGCCCAGCGAGTCAATTACTAACAGCGCTGGAATCACTAACGGCGCTACAATCGTGCATTTCAATTCACTGACTAATTACCGTATATTCCCCTATTCATTTTAAAAAGCTTCTGTGACATGCACCAGACCCGTCTCACTATCGTCATTTTTGTCCTCGGCTTAGTCCAATGTGTGGCCCTGATCCTCATTGCCCTGACGCCCCTGCCAGACAATACCAGCGGGCTGCCCCATGCGCTGTATAACGGCATGCGCATCGGTGGCGATGGTGCTGCGCGTTTCTTGCCGATCGCGGCGCTCGCCTATTGGTTTCAAGTGGTGGTGATCGCTCAGATCCATTGCATGATCGCCTTGGCCGTTAAGCCCGCGCGCCGCTCAAAACTGTTCTGGGGCCTGCTGACGGCCTGCTTCGGTGTTGCCGTTTACGCCTGGACCGGGCTCATTGCATCTTATGAAGACTTCCTCGCAACCGCAGAAACCCACATGGTAGCCGGCTTCCCCGTCGCCGCGAGTTGGTTGGTGTACTCGATCTGGCTCGCCGGTCTGGGCCTGGTCGCGCTCTATGTTCTAGGTTTCAAACGTTATGTCTGGTCCGACGACGACCAGCGCGCCTTTGAAGTCTTGGTAAAACAGACCCGCAATTCGCAATAACTAAAAACCGATAAGGATTTACGTGGAAGACTTTCGTCAGGAAATCATTCTCTCTGCCATCGCCACTTATATGGTGTTTTGTATCGCGGTCGGTCTTTGGGCCATGCGACGGACCCATTCTTCCAGTGATTTTTTTATCGCTGGCCGCAGCCTAGGTCCAATTGTGATCGCTTTGGCCATCTTTTCCAGCACCTTGAGTGGCTTCGGTTTTGTCGGCGGCCCCGGACTAGTGTATTCACAGGGCGTAAGCTCTTTCTGGATGATCATCCTGTCTACCACGGGTTACGCGTTAGGTTTCTTTCTGGTGGCAAAGCGAATTCGAATGATTGCAGAAGTCAAAGAAGCCATATCCCTACCAGACATCGTTGCGGCGCGTTATCAAAGCAATGCTGTGCGCTTTCTTATCGCTCTGACGATCATTTTGGGTGTCATGGGTTACCTGGCTACCCAAATTCTGGCGATGGCTGTAGTGATGAAATCACTGTTGAGTGGCACCGCCATGTTTGCTGATATCAGCCTACTGACCTGCGTGGTGGTCTCTTCTGCCGTGTTGGTATTTTACTGCGTGACCGGCGGCATTATTGCTTCAGTTTATACGGATGTTGTTCAGGGCGGCATTATGATGGTCGCCGGCCTGCTGATTCTTTACACCGCGACCCAGATATTTGATGGAGGGTTTGCCGAGGCAACCCAAATCATTCTGCAGGATGATGCTGAGTCGATGATGCCATTCGGCACAGCCGGCGTGGTGACTTGTTTGGGCTGGGCCTTTATTTTCGGCCTGGGGGTTGCTGGGCAGCCGCACCTGGTGACTAAAATGATGATGAACCGCAACATCGCCGACAATCGCATTGTCTTTCCGGTGTCTGTGGTGGGTTACGCCTTTGCCGCCTTGTTGTGGATTTCTATTGGCACGGTTATGCGGGCCCTGGTGCTCGACGGGCAGACTGAGCCCCTCACTGCACCTGATCAGGCGGCACCATTTTTTCTATCGGTTTTCGCCAGCCCACTACTGGCGGGCATTGTCTTTGCCGGTCTGTTTGCCGCCATCATGTCCACCGCAGATGCGTTCCTCAATGTGGGGGCCGCCGCGATTGTGCATGATATTCCCAAGGCCTTCGGCGCCACGGAAATTACCAACGAGCTGTTTAAAGCCCGAGTTGCCACCATTATTCTGGCGATTGCGGCGGCCGTGATTGCGCTGGCCAGCGATACGCTGGTGGCCCTATTAGGCACCATCGGCTGGGGGACGTTTGCGGCAGCGATATTTCCAGTGCTGGCCATCGGCCTCAACTGGAAAGGGGCGACCCGCCAAGGCGCGATCGTTGCCATTAGTTCGAGCCTGTTGTTGAATGTGGTGATCAATGTTGCCGCCATTCAGCTACCTAATGGTTTGAATGCCGGCTTTGTCGCCTTCGTCACATCCATTGTGTTGTTTATTGGCGTCTCGTTACTGACCCAGCGGCGGCATACCATCGATGATGATATTGAACAGATAATAGATTTCTGATGGCTCCTCAATCCTGACATGAATCGGTTAGCCGCCGCTAAGCTGCGGAATCGGTTGCGGGCGATAGGACAGGTGACCGATATTGGTTCGCGGCAGCATCCTGACATCACCTTTATCTCCAGACGCCCAGTTTCAAACCTGCGCCAATCATGACCCCATAGGCAACCATGCCGGTTCCGGCGGCGATATAGATGCCCTTGAGGCCGAAGTCAAAGTAGAAGGCGAGCAGCAGCGCACCGCCAACGGCCAATAGTATGCGCAGAATCGTCGCCAGAATCGGCCAGGCCATTCTGCCAGCACCTTGGCTGGCGAAATATAATGACAAGCCCAGTCCTTGAAAGGCGAAGCAGGGGCCAACGATCTGGATATAGCTTTTAGCCGAGGCAAAGGTCGCCGGGTCGCTGGTGAAGGCGCCGATCCACGCCGATGGAAACAGCGCCAACAACAGACCTACCATACCCGCGACTCCCGCAGCCATGGTTCCTCCCAGCCAGCCAATGCGTTCTGCTCGCGCCAGATTACCGGCACCCAGGCTAAGACCCACCAGTGAGGTCATAGCCGCACCCAGACCAAACACCAGGGGCACCAATAGCATTTCAACTCGCGAGCCAATGCCATAACCTGCCAATGCTGCCTCGCCGAAGCGCCCTACCAGGCTGGTGAGGCTCAGCACTGTCAAAATTGTCAGCAACGGCGACAATGATGCGGGCACGGCCACCTTCGATATGTCTCGAAAAAGTTCGCGCGACAACACGCGCGCATGCCAGTGCAGCTTCAAGGTTTGACGCCCCCAAATCAGCCGCCAGAGAAATATCAGGCTGAGAATGGCAGCACTGACAATGGCGGACACAGCAGCACCAACTATTCCCAAGACAGGTAAACCAAAGGCCCCCATCACCAGGCAACCCGTTAGGGGTACTTGAATGCAGGCGCCCAGCACCATAATCAACGCGGGAAACTGCATATCGCCGGTGCCGCGAAATACGGCGCTCATCACTGACATGAACCAGATAAATACGCCGCCGGTGAACAGTACCAGACAGTAGGCCATGGCCTCTGCCAACACCCCATCAGACCCACCGAGAAAACCTAAGAATATTTCGCCGAACAATAGAAACGCGCCGAGAAACGTACTCGCGCCTAGCCCAACGATCACCAATGCATGCCATATCAACTGTTCCGCGCGAGCAACATTGCCAGCCCCAAGGGCTCTGGCCACGGCCGATGCGACGGCGCCGCCGATGGCGCCACCAGACATCATCTGGGTCAACATCAATAATGGAAAAGCCAGCGCGATGGCCGCCAGCGAAGTGGTGCCGAGTCGACTGATAAACCAGACTTCCGCCATGCTGACAAAGCCTTGAATCAAGAACGCCAGCGCATTAGGCGTCGCCATTTTAACCAGCAGCGAGGCTGGCGGCGCAGTAAGTAGTTGCTGGGTTCTGGCATCCATCAGGATCATCCGTAATTGATCAAAGTGGCGGTGAGTGTAACTTTCGACGCTTGTCAGTTGCAATGTTGCAGTCACTGGCTTCGACTCCCCCAAGGCTCTATCCCGAACTTTCCTCCGACGCCATTGAGCGCTGATTACTCCCGCTCCAATTGGTGTCCCGGCGCCAGTGTGCAGGCAGCGATGTGCCGGCCAAACGCTTTAACCTTGGCGCACTGGGTTAAGAGCCCGCATCAGTTGCCAATTTCCATGCCAGAGGCGCAAGCCGCTACAGAAAATGCGCACAACGGCTGGGTAGTGAGCGCATACATCGTCTATGCACTATATTTTATAGGCCGACCACCGCTGCGCCTATCTCGCATGCCGCGCTAAAAACTGTGAACAGGCTGCCAGATACACATCGAACTGATCATGGTGCAGCCAATGACCTGCCTGGTCGATATCCAGCACTTCGCCCTGCCGAAAGTATTTCAACGTGTCTTCCTGGCCGGTGCGGTGACCGAAGCCCTGCTTGGCATTCATCAGCAATGTCGGACAGTCGATCTTCTCCCACAGTTGAGTCATGTCGTTAAAATCCATGCCCAGTGGCGAGCCCGAATGGGTGTAGTTATCAAACTTCCAGGAGTAGGTGCCATCTTCATTCCGGTTACTGCCGTGGGTGGTCAAGTGACGAGCGCGTTCCTCGCTGAGGTGGGGATTGGACTTCTGCATGCGCTGAAAGGCTTCGCTGAGGCTGGCGTATTTCCGTGGCACTCTGCCGGCCAGTTGTCGGGTGTTCTCAATCCAATCGCGAATACGCGCTTGGGGATGCTCGTCGGTGCGCATATACCAGTGACCGCCAACCCCCTCTACGGAGATCAAGCTGCTGACTTTCTCTGGATAAATCCCAGCAAACAGGCAAGCAACGGTGCCGCCCATGGAGTGGGCAATGACATTGACCGGGTTTAGATCCTCTTGCTCCACCAACTGTGCGATGTCGTAGACATAGTCCAGGATACTGTAGGGACTGCCTTTGACCCATTCGGAGTCACCATGCCCCCGTAAATCTGGCGCGATCACATGATAGTCAGCGCACAGCTGCTGCGCGGTCCAATCCCAATTGTGGCAATTATCCTGGGAGCCATGAATGAGCAACACATCTGGTGCGTCTGGGTTACCCCAATCGAGATAGTGCAGCTTCAGGCGCTCAGAAAAATAGGTGTGCGAGGTAGGGCTGGTTTTGTTGGGCGGCATAGTAGGGACTCTGGGTCATTTCGAGGCATGAGGGCCCCATCTACGGGCTGAATTCGCAGGCTGTAGCCAAGTGGCACAAGTCTGCGACTGGGCGATTCTGACAATAGCTCGATAGCTTGCTCTTTTAGTTTAAATTTATTTGTTCGACAATGACACGAACAGCAGGCCTATAAATCGCCACCAATAACGATCGGCCGTGCTGCCATTATCAGGTCAGCTCAGCGCTACACCTAAACTAAACCGCCGAGACTAGGTTTGCTAGTATTGTCCAAGACAAAATTCGATACACGAATCGGTATCGGAAACGATAGCTGAACTGATAGCTGTAATGATAGCTGTACCGACAGCTGAACCCATAGCTGAATCGAAATAGCCAAGTGCAGGCAATCCTGTATTGATTGACCTGTCGTCAACGCGCTGCAATGCGCGTCGCGAAACAAGGAGATCCATATGCAAGACCGCGTTAAGGAATTCTGGCAGATCCGAAAATCGAGCGTCCTGAGTGAAGCGGGCATGGTGGCCAGTCAACACCATCTGGCCTCAGATGTCGGTGCCGCGGTACTCAGGCAAGGCGGCAACGCCATCGACGCCGCCATGGCCGCCGGACTGGCGATCGGTACCGTCGAGCCTTGGATGAGCGGCCTCGGCGGTGGCGGCTATACACTGATCTATCTTGCCAAGGAAAATAAGGTGCATCTGGTAGAGTACGGCATGCGCGCCCCCTTCGCGGCCCAAGCCGCGGATTATCCACTCGCGGCCGGCGGTGAAAACAGTGCCGACTCATTCAACTGGCCGAAAGTGACCGGCGACACCAATATCCATGGACCGCTGGCTGCGGCCGTGCCGGGCTATATCAAAGGTGTTTCCATGGCGCTGGCAAAGTTCGGCACTATGAATTGGCAACAGGTTATCGAGCCCGCGTGCCAACTGGCTGAGTGGGGACTGCCTATTGACTGGTTCAGCGCGGCCAAGATCAATAGTTTCGCTCGTGGTTTGGCTGCCTATCCCGAGACTCAGCGGGTTTATCTCGCCGACGGTCTGCCACCAACGCCCCAGATTGATGGCAGCATCGCCACCCTACCCCTAGGTGAACTGGCGCGCACTTATCGCCGCCTGCAAGCCCACGGACCTGACGACTTTTACAACGGTGCGCTCGCTCAAGACCTCGTCACAGACCTGACTGCCGCCGGATCACGCATCACTCTGGCAGATCTCAGCGCCTATGCAGCCAAGTTGTCGGCCACCACCACCACAAACTACCGTGGCGCCACGGTCCACACAGCCGGGCCCATGACCGCCGGACCCAGTCTGATCCATGCGCTGACGCTGCTCCAGGGCAAGCTGCGGGATCTTCCTCCGGCGCCAGACTTGGATACCTTTAAGGCTTACGCAGACGCATTGCTTGAAGCTTATGATTATCGTCTGACGAACTTAGGTGAAGGCGATGGGCCGGACAAAGCCATACCCACGAACACCACCCATATCTGTGTCGCTGACAAGGACGGTAATGTGGTGTCACACACGCAAACTATTATGTCAGCTTTCGGCTCACGGGTGATGCTGCCCCACACGGGCGTATTGATGAATAACGGCATGATGTGGTTTGACCCTCGACCGGGCAGGCCCAATTCCGTCGTTGGTGGTCGTCACCCACTGTGTAATATGTGCCCTGTGATCGTTCAGCAGGCTGACGGCAGTTTGTTCGCCGCTGGCGCCTGTGGC
>DGOD01000130.1 GCA_002389265.1 Gammaproteobacteria bacterium UBA4475 | reverse complement strand
ATCACAGCGATGGAAATCGATCCGAAGGCGTCAATTGGCGCTAAGGCAGCGATCTTTATTGAAGCCCGTGTGGCTGATGCCGCAGAAAACTTATTCGAGAAGCAAACCTGTACGGTTTGTCATGAAATCACCGCGGTTGCGGACGCGGACGTACCATGGAAGGTTCTTCCAGTTCGTATTAGTGAAGCGTGGTATCCCCTGGCAGAATTTTCGCATGATGGTCATAAGAATATGGAATGCGACGGTTGCCATCTGGCCCGTGAATCAGAGGTCGCGACTGATATTTTAATGCCGGATATTGCCAACTGCCGTCAATGTCACGGTGGTGAAGATGCAGAGAACTTATTGGCCAGTAACTGCATTACTTGCCACAAATTCCATTTGGACGACCAGGCACCTATGGGCGAAGGTCACGGGTCATCGGCTATGAGCGACATTTTGAAGGCTCGTCGTCCGATTAGCGATCTGCTTAAAAGTAAGCCGATGACGAGTGAACAATCGGAATCAAAGGGGATCGAATAGTATGGCGCGTGGTATTTCTTTCGCTCAGCTAGGGCTCCTGTTGGTGTTGCTCGCCAGCTGTGGTGGCGGTGGTTCAAGCAGTCAAGAGCAATCAGCGGTGAATAGCCCCGTCTCAACCACGCCGGCTCCCGTCGATTGTGGTTCAGCATGTGCGCTATCGGTTGATGATGTGGAACTCGTCATTGCACAGGCCGTCGCTGAAGCCAAGGCCAGAAATATCGCCGGCACCATTGCCGTGGTTGACCGAGTCGGTAATGTACTCGGCGTATTTCAGATGCAGGGCGCGGATGAATTCATCACCATTACATCCACGGCTGACCTAGGTGGTCCAGTGGTGGGTGGTCTCGAAAGCCTGAACTTTATTCCAGCCACATTGGCAGCCATCAGTAAGGCGGTAACAGGTGCCTACTTGTCTACTGGAGGCAATGCCTTCACGACGCGAACGGCGAGTCAGATCATTCAGGAAAATTTCAATCCCGGTGAGCGAGATGTGCCCTCTGGACCCTTGTTCGGTGTGCAGTTCAGTCAGCTGGCCTGTAGCGACTTTTCTCAACGAGACCTTGGGACCGGCGCTGTTGGCGTTGGGCCCCATCGCGCGCCATTGGGTCTGTCAGCTGACCCAGGTGGTCTGCCGCTATATATTAACGGTTTACCCGTCGGCGGGGTTGGTGTGATCGCTGATGGTATCTATGGGCTGGATAAGAATATCGGCGACTTTGATATCGACCTTGATGAGCTCTTAGCCACGGCCGCAACTCGCGGTTACGCCGCACCCTTAGAAATTCGTGCTGATCGCATTACGCTGGTGGGCAAGACTGCCCGGTTCAGTGATGCGCTGGTCAGTGATTTGTTGAGTACGGTAGCGACGACGCCTAGCTTGGCAGCCGTGCAAGCTGCCAATGATGGCCAGTTTCTGGCTGTGCCCGGATACATTACGGCAGCGGCTGCGCGTGCCGGTACCGTTTTTGGCGAATCGGATTCGGGAATTAGGCCAGCTGATCCGGCTGTGTTTCAAAACGCCGCAGGCGAATCCCTTGATGCATTTGTTTTCGCCGATAACAACAATCAAAATCGTTACCCAGCGATTGCCGGTACTGACCAGCCAGCGGGTGACGTGCTCAATCGCCTGACCGCAGCTGAGGTGCAGGTCATCATGAATGAGGCGTTGGGTGTCGCCAATCAGTCTCGTGCTCAGATTCGCGTGCCCGTTGGCAGCCAAGCCCGTGTGACAGTCTCGGTGGTAGACTCCCTGGGGCATATTGTTGGCATGGCCCGTACTCGCGACGGTCCCATGTTTGGCGCCGATGTCTCCTTGCAGAAAGCTCGGACTGCAACCTTTTTTTCCGGCACCGGTCGAACCGATGGCAATGCGCCAGCTGATATCTTAGGTGCACTACCAGCGCCGCAGTACCTGGCGGCGTTGCCAGAGCCTGTTGATCTGGCGAATGCCAGTCTCTCGACCATAAACGCAACAGGGCCGATATTTTTAGATTATGTGCTGGCGGCTAAAGTGTTCCTCGGTGATCCGCAGGCACTAGCAGCGGCTGGTGCCCATGTCGCGTTTTCAGATCGTTCCGGCGGTAACCTGTCTCGCCCCAACTTTCCAGACGGTCCAAGTTCGGGTCCGCCAGGCCCCTTCAGTAAACCTGCTGGCGAATGGAGCGTGTTTAATGTTGGCTTGCAATCTGACCTGGTCTACAACGCGGTGATTCACCACGTGGGTTTTGTGCTCGGCTTAGTCCCAGACGTGGTTCAAAATTGCACCGGCGATACCGGGCTCGCAGCGACGGACCCCTTCACCACGGTAGGGTCGGTTGGCAACTTGGCGAATGGTATCCAGATTTTCCCTGGTAGCGTGCCTATTTATCGCGGCGATGTGTTGGTGGGTGGAATCGGGGTCTCTGGTGACGGCGTTGATCAGGACGATATGATTTCGTTCCTGGGATTGCATCGGGCAGGCGAACGGTTGACGACTGGTTTGGGTAATGCACCGGCGGAAATTCGAGCTGATCAATTAGCGATACCTGGTCAAACTTCACGTCTACGATTTGTTAACTGTCCACAGCTGCCCTTTATTGACGATGATACTACCGAGGTTTGTAATGGACTTTAAGCTTGCGGGACTAACCGCCATCCTGTTAGTGGGTGCCAGTGGCCTCGCAGTGGGCGCAGATACGCCGGTAGTTGAATCGCTATGTGTTATGCCGGATCAAGCCGCTGAGACACCTCGACGGCGCCCAGGGCGTTCTATTGATCGCTATGAACTGCCAGTCTGTGACGCCTCGAATCTGGACAGCGACGCAGTCACCCCATGGGTGGATCCATTTGATCTTGGTGCGCCAGTGCCAGATCGCTGGCGAATCGTTGAATTGCTGGGGATTACTACCAATTTATGGGACCCCTACAGCGCGCACAACCCGCTCAAAGGCGATCTGCCTATGTGGGGAAAAGACTGGTTTTATAGCCTGATTGCAATCAGCGATACGGTGATCGAACCCCGACGTTTCCCGATCCCCGTCGGCGGTGCGACGACCCAACGTCCTCAGAGTCTCGACACTATCGGCGACGGCGATACGTTAATCTTGGCTCAAAACCTGATTATTGAAAATGTGATTTATAAGGGCGATACCGTATTCCGCCCGCCGGATTGGGAATTCCGATTCACTTCGGTTTTCAATATCAATGAAGTCCATGCTGACGAGAAGGGTGTTCTGAATGTTGATCCGGACGGCGGAGGTAACAACGGTATTCGGCGACGTGATACCTTTATGGGCGTTCAAGCTTTGTTCGTCGATAAGCATTTGCGCAATGTCTCTGACCGTTTTGATTTTGATAGTATTCGAGTCGGTATTCAGCCATTTTCATCTGACTTCAGAGGCTTCCTGTTTCAGGACTCGCCGTTCGGTGTTCGTTTGTTCGGCAACCGCAATAATAATGTGTTTCAGTACAACCTGGCATGGTTTCGACGCTTGGAGAAGGACACCAATAGTGGTCTGAACGATATCACTCAGGCGCTGCGAAAAGACGATGTTTACGTCGCAAATGTTTACTGGCAAGATTTTCTCAAGAAGGGATTCTTTTCTCAGGCTTCGATTCTCTATAATCGAAATCGTGAGAAAGGCAGCATCGAATATGATAAAAACGGTTTTATCCAACGACCCTCATCTTTGTTTGAAGAGCGGTTCCCGCGTGACTATGATGTCACTTACTTTGGCTATAGCGGCGATGGTCATTTCGACCGCGTCAATCTGACGACGTCTCTATATTATGCCTACGGACGCCAAGACAGTACCCGCGAGCAAGGCGCGGAAGAAACCGTAAGTGCTTTTTTCGGTGCTGCAGAAATGTCCATGGACTTTGACTGGTTCAGGCCGCGGGTTTCATTATTGTGGGCTTCAGGTGACGACGACCCATTTGATGACGAAGCAAATGGCTTTGATGCTGTGTTTGAGAACCCGCAGTTCGCCGGTGCTGATACCAGTTTCTTGATTCGCCAGAACGTCCCGTTTATTGGTGGCGGTGGGGTTGCACTCATGGGACGAAACGGCATTCTACCCTCGCTGCGACCTAGTAAAGAGCAAGGTCAATCGAACTTTATCAACCCAGGATTAATGCTGGTCGGTTTAGGTGCTGATGCGGATCTCTACCCGGAATTGCGCTTGTCGTTAAACTGGAACTATGTTCGGTTCGATAGCACTGAAGTACTTGAAGCGTTGCGCCAACAAAGCAACATAGATAAAGAGCTAGGCCATGATATTTCGTTGTCACTGACCTGGCGGCCGTTCATGTCGCAGAATATTGTTGTTAGATCTTCGGCGGCAACACTGATACCCGGTAAAGGGTTTGATGATTTGTATGGCCGTGAGGCTGCTACACCCCATTCAATTCTTTTTAATATCATATTGACTTACTAGTAGTGCATTGTTCAATGAGTGAAGTTAGAAACAGTATGTTAAAAGTCCTCTTAGGCCTAGTCCTAGTCAGCCTCTCGACCCTGACGTTCGGGTCGAGCAGCACTGGTGCTTATGTCGAGCGTCACTATGATGTCACGCCCGACGCACCAAAATCCCAGTCGGTTGCTGCGGCCAAGGAAAAAAGTGCAGGTTGCGAGTCGTGCCATACGGCGACTGACAGCGCCAGCATGCACGCAAGCCCGGGTGTCATTTTGGGCTGTACCGATTGCCACGGTGGGCGAGCGGAGGTTTTCTATCATGAGGGTGAAGATGAAGCCCATGTGATGGAAGAGGCTCACGTGCTGCCGACCTACCCGGATAGCTGGCATTACCCAAAGAGCGCGAATCCGGACAATAGCTACACCCTGTTGAACCGTGAATCAAAAGAGTTTGTTCGGTTCGTCAATCCATCAGATTTGCGCGTCGCTGATGAGGCTTGTGGTGCATGTCACCTGTCTGTTGTGCAGGCAGCCAAGCGCAGTATTATGGCCAGCGGTGCTATGCTGTTCGGTGCCGCCAGTTATGCCAATAACGTATTGCCGTATAAGAAATATATACTGGGTGAAGCCTACGACGCCGATGGCGGCGCCAGCACGATCGCGGGTCCGCCTCTGAAAGACCCTGATCAAGCTTGGCTAGATCATGGCATTTTGCCCGTACTCTATCCTGTGCCGTCATGGGAGACGGTTCCGCCCGGTGATATATTTCGAGTCTTTGAACGCGGTGGGCGCAATATTTCCAACCTGTTTCCAGAGACCGGGTTGCCCAATGCCCTAGGTCAGCTGCAAAGAATCGAGGAGCCTGGTCGACCAGATTTTCGTCAATCAAATCGCGGTCCTGGCACCGGTGCAAGAATATCCGTGCCTGTCCTGAACATACATAAGACGCGTTTGAACGACCCGCTGATGTGGTTTCTTGGAACCAATGATAATCCGGGTGATTTTCGGACTTCGGGCTGTGGCTCTTGCCACGTTGTGTATGCCAACGATAGAGACCCACGCCACTCAGGTTCTTGGGCCTCTGCCGGCCACACGGGTATGACACAGACGGTAGATCCTACTATTCCGAAAGGCGAAGAAGGTCACCCAATCAAGCATGTATTTTCTCGAAACATCCCGACGTCACAGTGTATCTCTTGCCACATGCACCAGCCCAACATGTTTGTGAATACTTATCTGGGTTACACCATGTGGGATTACGAGAGCGATGCGCCATCGATGTTTCCAAAAGAGCAAAAATACCCCACTGATGCCGAAATCAGACAGAGTAATAAGCACAACCCGGAAGCCGCAGCGGCAAAGGGTCTGTGGTCAGATCAAGAATTTTTGCGCGGTGTTTCAGAGTTGAATCCTACCCTCAAAAACACCCAGTTTGCCGACTATCACGGGCACGGCTGGAATTTTAGAGCCGTGTTTAAAAAGGATCGAAAGGGTAACCTCCTAGACGCGGAAGGGGAAATCGTCTCTCCCGATGATCCTGACAAGTTTGAAAAGGCTGTGCACATGTCTTCGATTCACTTGGATGTAGGTATGCATTGCGTTGACTGTCACTTCTCTCAAGACAGTCACGGTAACGGCCATATCTATGGAGAAGTTGCCAACGCCGTTGAAATTGACTGTGTCGATTGTCATGGATCTGCTGATGAATATCCTAGTTTACGCACCTCCGGTCCAGCGGCGCCCCCAGGTGGAACAGATCTGAGTCTGATCCGTAATCCTGATGGTGAACCCCGTTTCAGCTGGCGTGATGGCAAGCTTTTTCAGCGTAGTTTGATGTGGCCTGACCGCGAGTGGCAATTGAGCCTCGTTAAAGACTCTGTTAATCCGCAGCATGCGGAATACAACGACAAAGCTGCCCGTGCTAAGACCATGAGCAATAACTCAGACACTCAAGTCTGGGGACCCGATGTTCCCGTCGAGGAACGAGCCCACAGCTACGAGAAAATGGAGTGCTATACCTGCCACCAATCCTGGACGACGAGTTGCGGTGGTTGTCATCTGCCCATTGAAGCCAACTGGAAAGCAGAAAGTAAGCACTATGAAGGGGGCGAGAGCCGTAACTTCGCTACTTATAATCCGCAGGTTGCGCGAGATCAGATTTTCATGATTGGCCGGCGTGGCAAGATTAATGGCGGCAGGATTACACCATTGCGTTCCACATCGGCGTTGGTCTTGTCCTCGACGAATTCGAATCGCGAGAAAGTCTATGTCCAGCAACCGCCCATATCGGCCAGCGGTTATAGTTCGCAAGCGATCAACCCGCATTTTGCCCATACAGTGCGAAAAACCGAAACCCGAGTTTGTTCTGATTGTCATCTAGACGAAAACGGCGACAACAACGCCATTATGGCGCAAACCCTGGGGTACGGTACCGACTTCATCGACTTTATCGGCTACCACGCTTACGTGGGTGGCGAAGGATCTGTTGAGGCTGTTCAAGTCACAGAATGGGATGAGCCTCAGGCTGTTATCGGTAGTTATCTGCACAGGTATGCCTATCCGACGGATTTTGCTAACCATAAGGCGCGCGATGAGAAACTAGAAACTGGTTACAGCCATGGTGCTGGTACTGCTAGCTGCTTACAGTTACGTGGTGAATACTTATTCGCCGCTGAAGGTGATCGAGGCTTAGTGGTCTACGACGTTGCGTCTATTGCCAATAAAGGTGTTAGCCAACGGATTATTACCGCGCCAGCTTCGAGTCTCGGGCAAGACACTCAGATTAAGTCGGCCAACGCGACCTGCCTGTCATTGCAGACCACTCAGCCCATCGCACCTGAGCGTAACCAGGGTGACTTGATGCGCATCGTCAACCAGGAAAAGGCGTTCCATCCTTTGTATAACTATGCGTTGATCACAGATTCTGAAGAAGGATTGATTTTGACCAACATCGACACACTTGCCGATGGCGAGCCGCGTAACAACTTTCTGGAACGCGCTCTGACCTGGAATGAGGGTGGGGTTTTGACAGGCGCTCGTGATATCTCTGTCGGTGGACACTTTGCGTATATCGTCGTTAAAGATGGTGTCGCCATTATTGATCTTGATGAGCCGCTGCAGCCGCGACATGTGAAGACGATTCCCATGCAAGCGCCAAGAGCGCTGGTGCAGCAGTTTAGATTTTTGTTCGTCACCGATGCTGATGGACTGAAGGTGATCGATATTACTGACCCAGCGGTAGCGTTTGTGGTTGAAGGCAACACGATACCTATAAAGGATGCGCATAAAGTCTTTGTTGCGCGGACTTATGCCTATGTCGCTGCCGGTGCCGACGGAATTTACATTGTTGACGTCACTCAACCGCAAAAAATGCAACTGTATCAGCAGTTCACCGATAACATCGTTGATGCGCGAGATATTGTCGTCGCCACTACCAACGCCAGCCTGATGGCCTATGTTGCCGATGGCCGCGCTGGTCTGAAGGTGATTCAGCTGACTTCGCCAGAATCCCAGCCTAGGTATTATGGATTCAGCCCGGAGCCAATGCCTGAAACCATCAGTTCCTTTGCCACTAAGCGACCGGCGATAGCCTTGTCGCGTGGGTTGGAGCGAGACCGCGCAGTTGATGAAACCGGCGGTCAGGTAGCAGTGTTTAGTCGAGTCGGAGCGGGTCCTCTGTCCGAGTCAGATATGCGTAGTCTTTATTTGAACGAAGATGGCAAGCCATGGTTTGTGACGGATAAAATGCCGACGAAACCGACCCTAGTGATGGAGAAACAATGATGCATCAGACCCATTACATTTCGGAGCTGATTGTAGCGTCGAAATCATTACTAAAACTGCTGGTCGTTGTTGGCTTATTTGCCAGCGTGCTGGGTGCCGGTTCAGCGACTGCAGCCGAATTGCCCCAATACGATAATGAGGTTCATCTAGGCGTTGCTAGCTGTGCCTCAGGTGTGTGTCATGGATCTGTGCGCCCCAAATCAGGCTCGGCGGTACTGCAAAATGAATATGTGACTTGGAGTCGACACGATCGACACCGCATAGCCTACCAGACCCTGTTGACGCCAGAGTCGGCGAGGATCGCCAGCAACCTGGGGCTAGAGAATGCCCATGAGGCGAGTCTATGCCTTGATTGCCACGCTGATAATGTTCCAGTTGCACAGCAAGGCGAAAAGTTCTTGATGAGTGATGGCGTGGGTTGTGAAGCTTGCCATGGCGGTGCGGGTGACTATATATCCGAGCACGCCGACGCGGCGACTGACAGGCAGCGCAATATTGACGCCGGTCTTTACCCGGCAGATCAGGCACCAGAGCGAGCGAAATTATGCTTGTCATGTCATCTGGGCACG
>DGOD01000317.1 GCA_002389265.1 Gammaproteobacteria bacterium UBA4475 | reverse complement strand
CTGCGGCATAGTCATTTGGTTACCAGCCCCAGTTCGCGCATCGAATATCTTGTTGGCTAATCTGAATTGAAATGCTCACAGGTTTAGCGTCACCAAGCCGATCGCGGCAACTCCGACCAGCTGAGCTGAGCCGCTCACTATTACGCATCCACTTAGCCTGAATCCATTGATCCGCATCAATGTCGGTCGCCAGCACATCAGCCAGACTCCAAACATCAGAGTTAAGTGAGGCGATCAACATGCTCGGAGTTGAAAGAATCTTGGTGGCGTTAACACGAGATGAAGGCGCAGTTTTCGTCCTCGAAAAGGCCGCCATTCTCGCCAATGCTGCAGATGCCGAGCTTGAGGTCATTCATGTGGTCTACGAGAGCCTGGCAGATCTACCACTTCAGGCGATCGAAAAAGATCAAACGCTGAAGACGTTTATTCTCTCGGCTGGGGAAAGCTGGCTCGAAGACCAGCTTGATAGCGTGCGCCACAAGGTCAAGTCTCTCGACTCCGCGACGCTTTGGCATAAAGATGAATGGCAGGGCATTCTTCATGCTGCAGAGGTCAGCCAGAGTGACCTGATCATCAAGGCGACCAATCTCGAAGAAGACAGAGCATTCTCCACTCGCACACCCCAGGACTGGAATCTACTGCGACACTCAACCATTCCCGTTATGTTGGTAAAACCCAGCGCTTGGGTCGAGGCGCCGATCATCATGGCGGCGATTGACGCACTGAACGAGGATCAGTTTGAGCTGAGCAAAAAAGTGCTGATTGAAGCAGATCAGCTAGCATCTATTCTGGGCGGCGAACTGGCTATCGTCTGCAGCTACCCGCTGCTAGAGCCCTGGGCCGGACAAGCAGCCGTGGGCATCAATTTTCAGCAACTGCGAGATGACATCGAGCGGGTGGCCCGCAAGGCCATTGCCAAGCTCACCGACGCGGCCAATGTTAGCTTCAATTACCTGTATATCGAGGAAGGCCGACCTGCCATGCGCCTACGCAGCCTCGCCGAAGAAACCCAGGCTGAGATATTGGTGATGGGTACCGTTGGCCGAACTGGTGTCAAAAGCTTCGTGATCGGCAACACCTCCGAGACGATCCTGCAATATACCCAGTGTGATGTGGTGGTCTTACGCTAAGACCATTGACAGTGCTGACCCACAACCACCAAACGCCCTACAGTTTGGAACGCACTCGACCCCTGGGGTAGCGCTATTACTTTCGCTCAGACCGCTGCTTAGGCCGCTCAGGCCTAGCCAACAAACGTGCCGCCAGCACCCCTGCCAATAGCCCGGATAGATGTCCTTCCCAGGAAACAAAACCATTCTGAGGCAGGACACCAAAAATCATGCCGCCGTAATAAAACAACATCATGCCACCGACTAACAGGCTACCCAGCCGTTTCTCATAAATTCCAATGGCCAACAGAAAACCCAAATAACCAAACACCAGGCCACTGGCGCCAATATGATACGCAGGTCGACCGAAGATCCATACGCCGAGTCCACCGACTATCACAATCAGCAGCGTCGCCTTGATGAACGCGCCTGTGCCGCGCAGCGCAACGAAGAAACCAAAAATCAGCAGCGGCACTGTGTTCATCAACAAATGGACTACATTGGCATGCAACAATGGCCAGATGAAGATACCCGATAAACCCTGCCAGTCACGGGGATAAATACCTAGTGCGTTGAAATTCATGCCATAAGCGCTATTAACGGCCTGTAGGGTCCAGATCAGGACGACGAGCCAGAAAACACGTCGTAAGCTGCCTAGCCATTGATTCACGACCAATCGAGGCAAGTTAATCCTGCATCACCTCATCCCGTTTCACCTCGTTGAGGTGTTGAATCAGTTTTTCAGCGGCAATCTGACGGATCTTCAGTCGATCGCTCGCATCAACTCCAAATCGCACCGCGAGCTCGGCAAAGTCTTGCTCTGACAGAGAGATTGACAATCGTGGACGTATCGGTCGGGCGTTCACTGCCAAACCCAACAACTGCCGTACCCGGTCTGTCGGATTAATACCCTGAGTCAGCGCTTCGAATCGAATCAACTGGTTCACATCATCCCCCACATCAAAGGCCACCTGCACGGCCTTAAGGGCACTTTTTTCTTTTTCCCACTTACCGCTGATCGACATTTATCCTCCTACTCACCCAGCCTTACCTTTGACCGGCTTTGATCCGGGCGAGCACCTGTTTGGCACTGGTTTTATCTTGAATCATACCGGCACTGCGGAGCTTTTCAGTCAGGCTTTCATCCATTGTCTCTGCCTGCACCGCCTCGGCGGCGCTCATTTGATCAAACTTTTCCTGTTGGCGTTGCTTGATTCGCGCCAGAGAATCACGAGCCGAGTGCATTTTTGAACTGCTGGCCGCGAAATTATCAGCAATTGCGGCACTGGCTTTTTGGACGCTCTCGGTGGTCTTGAGCATGCTCAACTGCCGTTCAAACTTTCGAATCTGGCGCTCAGTCTTTGACACTAGGGAGCGCAGATGCTCTACCTGACCGCTGAATGTGACCTGCACCTCACGCTGCTCCTCGAGATCCGTCTCTAACCCTGAGATTTTTTCTGATATTGATAATGCTAATGCTTCATCGCTCTGCTCGATGGCGCGCACCACAAATCCTTCATGTTCATCTATTTCATGATGCAGGCTCTGAATCTGTCGGCTGGCTTGCATTGCTTTGGCCATAACATCGGTCAGATCATACTTGGCTTTACGCAGATGCGTCTGGGCTTCACGGATTTCCTGCTCGAAGATACGGACAGCATTTGCATCCACCACCAGCTCACCCATTTCTCGAGCACCACCGCGAACCGCCGTCATGATTTTCTTTAAAATACTCATGCTATTGCTCCTCGTGATTTTGTCTGACCTAACGAATATATTCTTCCAAAACTGTGAGTGCCTCAGCGGCATTTTCAGTCAGTGTGATCAGTTCGTGGCAAATATCTTCAATGCTGGAATTCACAGATAGTGAGCCAAATACGACATAGCGATTACCAATCTTTGAAAACGCTGACAACGGCATGGGAATATTCAGTTCAAGCATTTCTTCCAGCATCATGGCGCGCTTGGCGGTGATCACTTCATTGTCATTGAACAGATGGGTCATGCAGATAATCTGACTGTCAGTCACGGACAGAAATGCCGGAATCTCTTCATAGTCGCCCACGGTGATCTGCAACACACCGATCTCGCCGGGTATCGGTTGGCAGTCAAACTGATAACCAGCATAACCACTGAGATCTGTCAGGCGCAAAGCCAGATCCTGGGTATTCACAACGCCACTCCTTGGGCTCAGCGCCCAGCCAATGGACATAATATGTCACTCAGCCCGAAGTCTAGCGCGGCGACATAATATGTCAAGGTGAATCTACCCGCGGAATCACCCGAGGCCCACCGTTGATAAAAGGATTTCTACCGGCTGCATCAAGACACGCGCAGTTTGATGTTCGAACGCTATAATCAACCTATGGCTGATATCAATATTGAAAACTTTTACCGGCACATTGCGGTGGCATTAAATCTCCTTTATTCGAATTTTCCATCGAAGTTCGCCCTGTATGTCGACGAAGTTGCCGGCATCGATGAGCCGGACGAATATGGCCTGCATAGCCCACGATATACCTCTGGCTTTTTCGCATTGTTATGGCTGGAGGAGGAAGGTTATATGCGTTTTGCCGACACCATTCGAGAAGACGGTGTTGATCAGGCGTGCCTTACTCATAAGGCATTCCTAAAGTTAAGTGCGGCTTGCGATCCAATTTATGTGGACCCGACCCTGGACAACGCCAGCACGGTCTTGCCGCTCGAGCCCAGGGTCAGTCTCAGTCCGTCAGTGATTGAGGAACGTAAGCTGGTGATCAGTCAATTACGCCGAGCGCTGCGCAGTGGCTCGTCCCTTGCCGTCGACAAAGTCATTCAGCATATCCTGCACACTTAGGCTGATATCTGACATAACACTCACCTTCGAAACCCGTGATCACTGATGCCATAATCCTTCAGCACTGACCCAGCACTAACCCAGCACTGACCCGCGGCTATTTATGGCCACCTATGACTTGCCCCTCGCTTTGCTGGGCCAGACGGATACGCAAGCGCTCGCTCAAGCGCATCTCGTCAGCAAACACCGCCAAGGCCGCCGGATCGCACTGCGCCGGGCGCAGGTCGATGCACTCAAACTCCAACGGTATATCACACTTAATAGCTGTGATTTGGCGATACAACTGCAACTGCTGTCGGTGACTCTCCAGTGTCGCCGCGATTCTCTTCGCTCCGCGAATACTCGACTGCTCAACTTCCGACGTACGCGCCAGCAATTCGCTGAGTGAATCAAATGTCTGTAATAGTATTGCCGCCGTTTTCGCGCCGATACCCGGGGCACCGGGTATATTGTCGACACTGTCGCCCGCCAATGCCAGGTAGTCGGCCAACTGGTCGACCCGAACGCCAAACTTTTCTCTGATCCCTGCGGGTCCGGCGCGAGTATCCGCGGCAAAATCCCACAGTTCATCACCCGCTTCCAACAACTGGCCTAAATCCTTATCCCGGGTCAATATCACGACTCGACCGGCATTCATCAAGCCACGCCAAACTTGAGTGAGGCTGCCGATAATATCGTCGGCCTCGAAGGTCGGCAGCGCATAGTGCTGGATACCGAGCAATTCAGTGATCCGCTGACACTGTTGGAATTGATACAGCAGATTATCATCGGGCAATTCTCGATTAGCCTTGTAGGCCGGGAAAATGCCATTTCGAAAGCAGGTATTGAGACTCTCATCAAAGGCACAGGCCACATAATCCGGCTGGCGCTCGAGTAAATCCAGGAGAAAACTTGTGTAGCCGTGCACGGCATTGACCGGCTCATTCTTGTGATCGGTAAAACTCGGCGGTAAGGAAAAATAGGCGCGAAAGACATAAATCGATGCGTCCACCAGATGCAGGGTATCAGTCACGAGGCAGTAGCCGTTTCACGACCGCGCTGAAGCCCATAACGATCTCATTCTGAGCACAGACCTGACCGCGAACAAACACCATGGAGCGGGTCTTACGCATAACCTCTGCCTGGCAGGTCACTATCTGGCCGATTTCGGCGGCAGCAACAAACTCACTGTTGAAACTCACCGTGACACAGCTTTCCGCCTCATAGCCGTCGGTCGCCACCATACAAAGGCCATAGTCGGCGAAGGTCATAAGCACCCCGCCATGGACAATTTGATTAGCATTGCAGTGCTGCGCACCGGCCAGGAAGGCAAACTCGTAGGCATCGCCCTCACGTTTGAAATAGAAAGGACCAATATGATCTTCGGCCTGATCATAGCCCGAGTCGGTCTGGTAGCCTGCAGGAAACGTCATAAAACTAATCCGGTAATTGCGCGTAGGCGCTCAGTGTAGCAAAGTCCGCGCCGCCCTTCGGCATTCCAACAGCCAGGGCCTCGGCAAATTGTTGCGCCCGCACGGGTAGCCCCTGACTGATCAACCCACGTGCTTGGTCGCGAACCCACGCTTGCTGACGAGGGCGATCGAGATTGGCCGCATCGAAGTTATCGCTGCTGAGGCGAAACGGCAGGCCGGCTGCCTGACTGAAAATCCATTCCAGCGCCTGGGGCTTACCTTCGACCTGTTCGAATTGTTGTTGCCGATCAAAGTCTCTATCTGCCTGATACCAGTAACCATAGTCTTCCAGTTGTCGTCTTCGCGCTCCTGCCAGGCACCAGTGGGCCACTTCATGTAAGGCACTGGCAGCATAGTCAGCACGGAAGATTATTTGGTGCCAGGAATGGCCGGCGGTGGCGGGCAGATACAGAGGCTCGCTGCCTGCACCCACCAGCCGAGTCTGGTGGCTCGCTTGGAATTGCCCATTGAAGATATGGATAATCTGAGCTGCTGGGGTCACGCTGGCTCCTGCTCGCTCCCCGGCAAGCAGGCGACGCGTTGCAGTCGTGCATGATATGGCGCAGACAGATAAGGCTCACCGGCGAGTAGGTGCGCCAGGTACCAACTGGCTGGCTTCAGACCCGCCACTACATGTTCTGGATTAGCAATATAGGTCCAGGCTTGAAATACCCCTTGACTGGTTTGCACGGCCAATTGCGCCCGAGTGTAGAGATTCGGGTAACCCTCGAAAACATCCATCACGGTGATCTGATCCGCGTCGGTGAGGCGATAGATCACGCCTTCCACCACACTCGAGGCAGCGGCCACCATGACATTAGCCGATGCCGCACCGGGATATTTTTGGGAACGCTTATTAAAGGCCAACTCATAGCCTGACAATCGCCCGGCAAGGTGCAGATCAAAACCCATCTGCCGAGTTCTAACCCGGTCTGGATTCATATTGCTACCATAGGCGAAGTAATAGCTGTGGGATAGGTTACTGATGTCGGTCAGCCCTTTTTAATCCAGTAGGTATACACCGAGTCGGTCTGCTCCTGATGGAGCAACTCGTGATTCAAAAACTTGCAATATTTGACAAAGTCCCAGGAAGTCGAGGGATCAGTCGCCACCACCTTGACGACGTCACCCGACGCCATATCCATCATCTTGTTGCGCACCACCATCAAGGGTTCGGGGCAACGCAAGCCGGTCGCGTCGATGTCATAATCTGCTTCTATTTCCATAGGGCACTTTATACACGGATTCCAGCGGCGCGCCTACCTCGATAAGACGCGCCTACCTCGATAAGACGCACCTACCTCGAGAAGACGCGCCTACCTCGATAAAGAGTGGCGCACACCCTGATAAACCGTAGCGCCGACCCTAGACAGGTATATTCAGCCTGACAATTGCATTCCAGCTATTTCGATTCCGCACGTGACCACGTATAATTTGTGTCATGAAATCTTTGTTTTCACCGGTAAATTCATGATCAGGGTTCTCATCGAACGAAACGTCGCGCCAGGTTTAGAACACTACTACGACGCGACAATCAAACGCACCGTGAGCAGTGTCGTCAAGGCCGAGGGCTGTCTGTCGGGTGAGTCACTGAAGGACCCGAGTAACCCGCGCCGGCGCATTGTCATGTCAAAGTGGCAATCCCGTGATGACTGGGACCGTTGGTTCTTCTCTGCTGAGCGGCGCCAGGTCATTGCCGAAATCACGCCCATGCTTGAAGGTACTGAAAAAATTACCCTGCTGGAACTGACTCACTAGATCATCCTTTCAGCCCTCCTGTCGCCTCATAATAGCTGACGCATCAAAACCGGTAACAATCCAGTGCGAGCACTCCTCGTCACCACAATCGACTCACCCAAAATACTCGCTGTGAATCAATCCTGGTTACCGAACCCAACACTGCGAAACAATTCACGTCCGGAGTTTTGATCAAACTTGAAACGGTACTTGAGAAAAACACCTTCAGCAGTGTAGTCACTGGCACTAAAATCCGGATCGCTAAAACCAGTAAAATTATAGCCCAGCGACATCCAAACATTGCGCGCCATGCTGTAACCCACCGAGACGCCGTAAGAGTAGTCAGCCACATCAGCCGCATAGCTGCTGTAACGCCCACTCTGGAAACCGATATCCCAACGCTCCCCCATGTCGTGTCGCACCTCTACGCCATACAGATCCGTGAAGCCGCGGAACTCATCTTGGTCGAAGTTATCCACCACATACTTCAAGCCATACTGAAAAGCGATTTGGGTATCCTCGCGCCACAGGAAATTAGCATTAAGATTGTTGACCACCTTTTGAGTTCGAGTGCTGAAGCCCAGCGTGGCCGTCGAACCATGGGATAGATCCAGACGATTGAACAGGCTCCAGCGGCTGTCTTGCGGCCGATAGACATACCCAAGCTGAACCCCCGTGAGCTCAGTCTCTGCGCTATCACTATCTGAAGTTTGGACATCGAGTCGGGCCAGTAGCTGCTGGCCTGCATCCAGGTCATGGATGACGTTGGTCGCCAAGTTCATCTTATCTTCGGTATCCGCAGTTCGATACTCTACCCGAGTCGCCCAGTCCCAAGCATCTTTCCTAAACTTAGAGCCAAATGTGACAGCGGTAAAGTCATTACCCTCCGGGCTCGCATAGACGGTGGTCACCGCCAACGCCGGCGGCGCTCTTGAATCCTTGATGGTCTGAGAGCGATCGACGCCGAAGTCAAAGCTCCAATTGTCGTTCATCTCCCAGCGTTGTTTGAGACCGGCAACCGCCGCCAGGCGCTGAGAATTTTCCTCGTCTTCGGCACTGACACTGGTGACCAACTCACCACCCTTCCACAAGCCGGCATTCATGCCAACACGGGTTTTCTGACTGTTCAACTCTTCGCCCCAGGAAAACTCCTGCTCGGCCTTCAAGGTGATCTTGTCGTTGAGCTTGTAATCAAGCCCCACTCGCAAGCGCTGCGGGAAGTTTGCCGCCTGGCCCTGGCCACCCAACGGGGTATCGGCGCTGGCATTCAAAGTGGTTTTACCGTCGGGCAGTCGATAGTTGCCGCCCAAGGTCAACTGATTAGACACCTGGTCTTGCCCACCAGCGTCGCTCACTGCCGTGCGCAGGCCGGCATTTACCGAGTACTCATCGGCCTTGTACTGCACGCCTACGGCAGCGACATCCTGGTTGCTGTCGTTCTGCAGGTTGGTTTCCCGGTACACATCACCGGTGATACTCATGTCTTGAGTCACGCCATAGGTTGATTCGGCACCGATCTTGCGGGTACCCGACTCAGCACCACTCTGCTGGCCCAGACCAAAACCGCCTTCTTGTTCGCGCACATAGCCCTTGGCTTCCAGATTTTCAGAACGATGAGTGATTTCTGCCAGCGCCGCCAAACCCGTAGTGCTTTCACCGCCGAACTCACTGCGGCTGACAGCAAACTCGGCACGCACCTCGGTATTATCGTTTATCTGGTATTTCAGGTCGGAACCCAGCAACCCAGCCTTGCGACCCTGCACCCCTTCGGTGATCAGCGTGACACCAATCTCGGCAGCCTCATTGGGCTTATAGGCGACCCGACCACCGGCATTGAGTTTATTCTGGCCAATGCCTTCCAACTCGTAGTCGACGACGATAAACACCGGATTAAAAGCCGTGTCCTGACTGAAAATCGGTTCCTTGAAGAACAGGGTGCCGGCAGCGTAATCAATATTGTAATCCACATAACGGCTCATCTCACGAGTGGTGACTATATTCTGGGAGTGGAATCGATCTCGGGTTTCGATTCGAATCTTCTCGCTGTTGACCAACACATCGTTAGCTTTCAGACGATAGACTCCCGAAGTGCCATCACCACGAATCTCGTCCTTGACGAACGCCTGATTGGCCTCACTGACAAAACCCGTGAACTCGAACACCTCGCCCTTGTACTCCGACTTGATGCCCGTCAGGCTCCGCGAATAGGTCGACAATTCGTTACCCGACAAGCCCGTTGAGAAGTCACCGAACAAAGCATAGAACTGGTCTTTCTCCAGTTTCAAAAAAAGCTTCTCGCGACTGGCCGCATCGTACTGAACCGCACTCTTATCACCATAAAGGCTATAGTAGGCATTGGGATCAATGGTCTGCTGCAGGGCATTGCGCTTTTCTTTGGCGGTGTCATAGGCCATGGTCAGCACATATTCGCCTTTAATTTGGCCCTTGGCATAAAACGCCACGCGACCTTCCGCATCCAACTCATCGTCAAGGCCAGCCTCAGTTAATTGCTGCATATTACCTGACAAGGTGCGATGGGCGACGGTACCCTCGGCAATACCCACCATGATCCAGTCACGTTTTTCCGGTTCAACAAAAATCTCAACTTCCTCAACGGCATCGTTACGCTTGAAACTGACGCGGTAGCTGCCACTACGACTAACCGGATTGAACAGCACCACGCCTTCCCGAGACACTTTCACATAATCGCCATCACGAGCCAGGGACAGATCTGACAGACGCAAATTCTTCTCGAGTGGCCGAAGCTCATCGCTCTTGTATTGAAGCTCTGACCCTGCCGGGATCACCTCACCGGCCTTGTCCCTGAGCTCCAACCGAAGTTTCACCGGACTCGTGCCATCGGCGATATTTCCCGAGACATCTGCCACATGAATGCTGAAGATATCGCCGACCCGCAAGATATTCGCCGTCTCCTCAAAGCGTGCGATACCAAAGCTATCAAGGCCCTGCAGTAAGAGCTCATGCTCACCAGGCTCACCAAAACTGACCCCAATATAATTGTAAATTGTCTTGCCGGTGGCCTCATCCTCCATTCTGAATCCAATCTGTTCCTTCGAGACTTCAACACCATCGACGCTCAGTTTCGGGGTCAAGCGGCTGTCCATATCAAATCTCACTGAATTAGAGGCATTGGCCAAGTGCGCACCGTCAACCACCGAAATCAAGCCTTGCACGTCGGGTGCCCGTGCGGCCACCGGCGCCAGCATCAGCTCGGCCTCAATCGCATCCCAACTGCCAACGGCCTGAGCTGTCACCGCAGCATTCAATCTATCGAAGCCACTAACCAGCCTATTAAGGGGTAATATTACCGAATCGGTCTTACCCCGCTTATTGCCGGCTGATTGAAATGCCAGTCTCACTGTACTTTCGCCATTGAATATTTCGGCATTCGCGTTAATACGCTTTGAATTACCGGGAATTTCGACACCTTTGAGTACAATTTCCACCCGCCGGTTTTGACTGCGGCCATTGTCGGT
>DGOD01000090.1 GCA_002389265.1 Gammaproteobacteria bacterium UBA4475 | reverse complement strand
AGAACGCCACGAGCCGCTCGAAGTGACACTTATCGCAACGCACGCGAAGGAAGCCATGTTCGAGGCGACCGCATTGAGAAATGAAGCAAAGCAAAATTGAAGCAAAAAGCTGCTTCGCCAACAGCCTATCTTTAATCTAGTGGTAAGTTCTTATCAACCCTTAGTCACTATCCTGCTCAAACAGACACTGCGTTACTTGAGCGCGGACCTCCCGTTTCTAGGCGCATCGCACGTGTCCTCATGAGCTGCGGTAATCTCGCCTCGACCCAGCACACTCCCCGTTTTGAAGAAGGTATTTGTCAGATCTAATGTAATGCGCGGGCGTCCTGGCCAGGTTCGCGCTATCGCCTACGGGGGCACGAGTTTTAACTGAATACCTCATAATATAAGCCGTGGTGTGCACCCATTCCGACTAGCGAGGGACGTTTTGAAATACACAATAGCGCTTATGCCGCGATGCTTGCTCGACCGTGGAACCTATCCTATACTCTGACAGAGCTGCTAGTTGACTCCGAAAATGGGAGTGTCTCGCGCTCAATACGTTATGCAAATGAGCGTCAATGTGAAGTTAAGAACTATCCACCACCTTGCCTGCAGCGGTGGCACTGTCATTTCAAAGGCCGTGCAGGCAATGGCAAATACGCTGGTTATAAGCGAAATACATCCAGACGAACTTTTCTATCGGTTCAACCCCTTCGACCCAACCCAGCTACTGCTCGCTCAGACCAAGTTAGGCAACAACAGTCATTTGAGGCGATCCATTTTTCTACGGCGCATAGCCGAGTGTGTTGAGCTAGCTGATACGGGAGGGCTGACACTAGTCCTGAGAGATCATACCCATTACGACTACTCGGCAAGGCCCCAGGTACCTCAGTACCCGGCCCTTCTTGGTGCGCTTTCGGCACACTATGAGACGTGCTCATTACTCACAATCCGAAATCCGTTGGAGGCGTTCATTAGCTTGCAAAAAAACGGGTGGAATCAAGCCGTCAGTGACTTCGATGACTACTGCCAACGCTACGAAACGATGGTAAGTCACTATCAAACGTTGAACGCTGGCCTACTCCGGTATGAAGATTTTTGCGCAGACCCAGACACTTTTATGCTGCGTACATGTGAGCTTCTGGATCTCAACTTCAACGCCTCATTTCGAGATGCCTTGCAGCAAATTCCTATGACGGGAGACAGTGGTCGAGGCAGGCAGCTGGGGGCTATACAAACACTCTCGCCCAAACCGGTCAGTAGGGAGCTCGCTCAGCAAGCTAATCAATCTGATGCATTCAACCGGCTTGCCGAGCGCTTTAACTACTCCATCGCATGACCCTATGCCGAGTGCTACTAATTTGTGCCAATCCAGCTTATTAAAGGGGAGGCGGGAGATTTTCTTGGTGGCATTCAGCGCAAATTTTTATAAGTACGCAGTACCAGCAAAAGGCACCCAACAATAATGATGCAAGATGACACCCCTTTCGTTGCAATAAAAAAATTGCTCGACAATAAAAACCTACCCATCGAAAAGTTGCGCACCACTCACCTGCAAGCTGCATTGTTGGCGTGTCAAGAGGTGCGCACCCAACTTCACTCTTGGGCACTAGTAAGCAACGAACCAACCGAAGCTTCTAGAGCCGCTGTTGAATTGCGCAAACAGGTCTTTACATTTTTAGATACCCACAGCGGTGTGACACCTAATGAATTGTTGCATCAGCTCAACTCAAAAACACCCCAACACATTTCGACGGACGCCTTCATCACTATTGCTGGGCTTTACTGTCGCAAAACAGTGTTGCCGCGCTGGTGCATAGTTAGCGGGTTCGATCACGTACGCAAGCTTTTCTGCGTAGCTTATAAGTATTTTGCAGACTCGATTGACCTTGTCTACGCTACCGAGGACAACAGAACGTTGCAGCCTCTCTTTTCAAAGACTATAGAACACAAAATATTTGCTCATATAGCGGTTAAAGAAGTAGTCGCCTGGTTCTCTTTAGACACCGCTCCTACGCTGAAGCTGGAGCTGAGATCGCCCGTTGGTCGAGCCATCAAAATCCGCACCTCTGCTACAAAACATGAGGTGCTTATCACAAATAAAATTGAAGTGGAACGCCAACGCTATGCCCCAGAACTCAAAGTATCGGCTAACGCACCTGCTAAAAACGGGCCTACCACATACATAGTATCGCGCACTGACCACCCCTGGGCTTTAATGGATAGGCCTAGTGAAGCTGACGACAGTGCGGAACATTTATACCGCCACGGACGGCAGACTGGCAGGAACATGGTGTTTTTACTGGACCCTGACTCGCCAGACTGGTCCCGCCTTGCAGACGACGACTTTAAACTTGTGGCCTTTAGAAAAGATGGGGGCGAGATGCCGGCCCACATGCGCGCCCTAATCTCGACCCACCTCGAAAGTGGCCTGTCGGTAGCTAAAGCCAATGAACACAGGCCGAGGTTTTCCACCCGCGGGGTGCCCTTGATTCATCTGGGACACGGAGTACACCAACATGCACACCCTCGCCACTATCGGCCGCATAAGGTCGATGTGCGCTGCGTAGCTAGCCAATTTGAAGAAAAGCTACTGACTTCAGCCGCGGCCGGGTACTTGTCTAACAAAGAAGTGATGATCACAGGGTACCCCCGACACGAGGTTCTCAAGCAGCTAGAGTGGCAGCCAGAATACATCTTGGTAATGCCAACCTGGAGAGGCCATTTGGTGTCAACGCACAACCCGAGAGCAGCGCTGAACTTTTGTCATACTTGGACAGCCGCCATCAAGGTGTTGAGCCGAGAGCAGCAGGGCCACCGAAAACCCTTAGACTGCCGTTTTCTTGCGCACCCTCGTTTACGCACCGTACCTGAAATAGAGGCCCTATTAGGGCCAAATCTGCTCGAGAAAACGCACGTATCGTTTAAAAACATCATTGCGTCTTCTGCGATCTTGGTTACTGATTACAGTTCGGTCGCCTTTGATTTTGCCCTAGCAGGCATTCCGGTCATTTATTTTCAACCCGATTTCGAGGCGTACCGCATTTCTGGCCACACGCCACAGCTCGTGTTTGACTATCAATTAGAGGGCTTCGGACCCGTGTGTCAGACGTACGATGAGCTTGGCCGGGCAGTAAGTGAAATCGCAGCCAATAACTATCAGATATCGCCCCTGTACCAACAAAGAATTACCAATTTCTTCGCATATGACGACACCAACATATGTGAGCGCGTTTGGTCTTCTTTAGAAGCGCTGGGCTACTAATTCTCTTGGGTATGATTACTCTTACATCCGATAGCGATCAATGGGCTTGCTGTGTCGCCGGCGACACCAAAAGTAGTGAACGTTGCGCTCACTATTTACAAAAACAGTGCCCAATCTGTCTGTAGGTGGGAGCCAGTCAACGCCTCACGCCACCCAACGCGCTAAGAGCGCCTCGTAATGATCTCGGCTTTCAGCTCGCATAATGTGTTTTGACTGCGCCAGTTTATCTGCATCTGATATTCCCTTGGGATGAATCCCTGACGCAAATCTTGCAAATTCGGGATTGTATGATAAGTCTGTAGCAACAAGAGGGCTGACGGTTACGCAGTTTGCCGTACCCAGTGCTGGCACTCAACGGTGCACCCAAACATCCGACGTGGTACTTATCGTCTTCAAGGATGAGAGCAACCTGCGAGCGTAACCGGGTGTCATGATGTGCGCAACATTACTCATTGCGACCTGAGGCGCCAGCTCAACACCCTGTGTTTTGAGTGGTTTGCTGTGAACTGGAAGTCCCGACTGTGCTAAACGGACGAGTGCCTCAGTGCTGCTCAAAATATTGTTGAGCGCAGGTTTGATTAAATCTAAAACATCAAAGGCTCCCCGGTAAAAGTAGATGTCATCTTCACAAATGAGGGCCGGGCCACTCAGCTCAGCCACTCGCTTCCATATATCGATAAAAGATACCCAATTCGCTACTTGTCGAGGTATCAGAATATTGTTTGCGCGGCCGCAGGTAGCGCGGTGACAACGAAAGCAAATGTGGTGCCAGCTCCAAGAGAAGCTACTAAATTGCCTGGAGAACTACCTTCCGGAGCTACTATCGGTACGCCACAGCAAAGGGACTCCATCACAATACCCGCCATGTTGTAGCGATACCAATCGGGTTTGTATGGAGCCACAAACAAGTCACAACGAAAGTATAGGAAGAATAAAGGGCCTG
>DGOD01000384.1:1289-4908 GCA_002389265.1 Gammaproteobacteria bacterium UBA4475 | reverse complement strand
ACGCCACTCACCTCGGGGGTCTTTTCCAGGTTCATGGATTTGACCTTCTCCGGGTACTGCTGCACCGGATAGTTAATCGCCAGGGGCTCAACATCAAGAATCGGCATCACTGCGTTCAGGCCATGGGTGGCCTGCAGCGCCTCAATTTCCGTTTGTACCAGCGGATACAGTTCATCGCGCAGCGCCACCAGATCCAGCGATTCGCCGCTACTCTTGAGCATACGTTGCCAGTGGGTTTTATCACTGACGTGGGATTTGTACAGCACCTCAACAAAGCCTGACAGCTGACGACTGGCGACGCGCATGATGGGGAGCGCCTGAACTGCGCCCTGGTCGAGCCAGCGGGTTGGCAGCTGGCTCGGCCGTGTAATGCCCACCTTAATACCACTGGAGTTCGCCAAGTAAACAATATGCGACTGCATGCAAAACTCTTCGCCCCAGGCCGGCTCACGACACGTGCCCTTATCGTAATGGCACCGCTCCGGGCTCATCACGCACAGGTCACATTGCGCCAGGCGTTGCGAACACGGGTAGCAATAACCCTGGCTGAAAGACTTTTTACTGGCGCGCCCGCAGTGCTGGCATCTGATCTCACCATGCCACTTCAGGGTTAACTGCTGACCGATATAGGGGTTGAGGGGGAAATCGTCTTGGTCGACGAAATTCAATCCATAGCCCACAGGATCGGTGTGTGTCACTGTCATTTTTCGTAGGAATCCGCGCATGGGCGGAGTGTACGGGTTGGCGCCTTAGAAGGCAAAAACCTTGAGGCCTGCCGCACCGAAACATCAGCCTCACCGAAACGTCTGTCTCACCGAAACCATCAGTCTCACCGAAACCATCAGCCTCACCAAAACATCAGCGCGACTGGCCAGCGTCCCGCAGCTTGACACCGGCCACAACCAGCAGCCCGAAGCCACCGCCCGCCAGCAGACCACCCAGGTGCGCCCAGTTGGCAAGGTTACCCAGACCCAACAGATCAAACAGGCCGCTGAAGCCGAACACCAAAAAGCCGAGCATAAAAATATAGATACTATTGGCCAACCCCATATCCCGCGACGGCAACAGGCGACTCCACACCAGGCTGTAAGCCAACAGGCCAAACACCACGCCCGACATACCGCCAAAAAAGCCCGGCCCCGTCATCGCATATTGCAGTAAATTCGAACCCAGGGAACTCACCAGCACCAGCAGCAACAGCAGCAGACCATTGTTAACCTGTTCGATGCGGCGCCCGATTTCCCAAAACCACAGCATATTGAATACCAGGTGCAGAATACCGAAGTGCAGGAACATGGGCGTCAGCAACCGCCAGTATTCGCCACTGGCCAGGGTCATGGGCAAATCCACAAAATAGACTTTGTTACCCACCACAGAGAACTGCAGGAGACTCAAGGCCTCGAACCAGCCATCCACATCGCCGTCGTCAATGCCCAAGGTAACGGGAAATAGCAGCGCCGTCAGCACTATCAGCCCAAATGTGACGGGCACTCGCCACACGGCGTTCAGCAAGTTCTGCAACAGACTGGAGCGCCGACGGGCCGCGGGCCCAGCCTGCAGCGACAATTCGCCTTGTGAGAAGGCGGCATAATAAGCTCGCACCCGCTGCGCGTCGACGTCGTCAGCCACCCACAATTCCTGCAAATCACCGGCTTCGTTGATTCGGTGCCGAATACTCTGCTGGTACAGAAAGCTGGAAAACAGCGCCAGATCCACCTCTCTGTCGATTTGCAGGGCAAGGATCATGCAACCACCCAGGGGTTAGCGCATAAGCATTTGAACGCGGAGACAATGGACAATGGTTTTCCTTGGCGGGCGCAAGTTGTAAACTGTTGACCATATTACCATTCGCCTGAGTTACGGGAACTTAAAAAAGCATGGAAAACGCTGATTATCAGGTCTTGTCCCAATTAAGTCAGTGGATTGCCGCCGGCGAGACCTGCTGGCTCTGCACAGTGGTCAAAACCTGGGGCTCTTCACCCCGACCTGTCGGCTCTTTACTCTGCTGTAACAGCACCGGTGAAATGGCCGGCTCCTTGTCTGGCGGTTGTGTCGAAGACGACCTACTGGAAAAGCTCCGCCAAGGCGCCTTGGCCCGTGATAAGCCCGCCATGCTGGTGTATGGCGCCACCGATGAAGACCAGGTGCGGTTTAATCTGCCCTGTGGTGGCCAGTTACATATCATTATCGAGCCTTTTATCGACCAGCGACATCTCCAGAGCTTGCAGCTCATCATCAGCCGCCTGGCAGCCCGGGAATGCACCGAGCGCCTGGTGGATATCAGCACCGGCGATATGCAAGTCACCGAGCAACCCCGTTTTAAACACCTGACATTTGACGGCGATTGCAGTCAAACCGACGTGCCCGAGGGCACCACGCTGGCACAGACCTACGGTCCCCGCTATCAGCTATTCCTGATCGGTGCCGGCCAGGTCTCCATGTATGTGGCCAATATCGCTCGCACCTTGGACTACCAAGTGCTGGTGTGCGATCCCCGGCCCGAGGTGCTGGCCCAGTGGCCCGTGGAAGGCGTGCAGTTGATTAGCGAAATGCCCGATGATGCCGTCAGACGCTATGCCAACGATCCCTTCTCCGCCATTATTGCTTTAACTCATGATCCACGCATCGATGATATGGGTTTGATGGAAGCCTTGAAAACTGAGGCGTTTTTCGTGGGCGCTATGGGCTCCACCCGCACTTCGGCAAAACGCCGCGAACGTCTGTTGCAGCTGGAACTCACCGGCGCTGAGATTGACCGGTTACATGCGCCCGTTGGCCTGCCCATTGGCAGCAAAACCCCAGCAGAAATTGCCGTGGCGATCCTCGCCCAGCTTACGGCCTTGCGCAACCAGCGAGACCAAAATGTGGCGGCCGACTTTCGCCCCCATTTAGCCATTAACCAATAGCCATTAACCACTAGCCGCAGCGCGGCAGATCCACCAGACTAGCCCCAGGTTCGAGGCGAAAAATTTGACAGGGCGCGCTTTCACTGCCCATTTGAGCTCATCACAAGCGTCATCATTGACCCAAGGAGTTTCCATGATTGGTGGCATTATTCTGGCAGCAGGCAGCAGCAGACGCTTTGGTGACGACAAGCGCAAACAAACCTTATCTTCGGGGCAAAGCGTTCTCGAAGAATCCATTCATAAAGCAGCCAGCGTTCTCGACAAGGTACTGGTGGTCTTGCGCTTCGGCGACCGCGAGTTCGCCCAGCAGCTAAGCAGCAGCATCGACAATGATCAGGTTGAATATTATATGGCGCCAGACTCTGCCAAGGGTATGGCCCATAGTCTGGCTAACGCCATTCACAAGGTGCACGACTGGCAGGGCGCGCTGGTCTTTCTGGGCGATATGCCCTTTGTACAGGCCGAAACTATCGAGTCAGTGCTTGGCGCCTACGAGTTTCACAAGGCAAGCCAACCCATTGTCGTGCCCTGTAAAAATGGTGAACTGGGGCATCCGGTACTGTTTGATGCAGCCTATTTCGATGAGATCGAAGCCCTCACCGGTGACCGTGGTGCCCGCCCGGTGATTGATGCGCATCTCGACAAGGTCCACAAAATCAATCTCGAGGATCCCGGCGTGTTACGTGATATTGATACGCCGGCAGACCTGCGGC
>DGOD01000384.1:0-1220 GCA_002389265.1 Gammaproteobacteria bacterium UBA4475 | reverse complement strand
AGTCTTTGCCAAAAGGCACTGGCGGCCCCGGCCAATCAGGACTCGCCGAGTCGGCTGGCCCAATCCAGTTTGCTACGACAAACGCCATAGAAGTTATGTCCTGGTGGGTGAATCAGCTTGAGCTTCGCTTGTTTCTTGCGCACCAGCAGCGACTCACCAGGCTCTATCTCGAACTCCAGCTGGGAATCAAAACTGATCTTGGCATTGGTACCAATATGGGAGCCCACTACGATCTTGATTTCAGCGCCGCCGGGAATCACCAAGGGCCGACTGTTAAGCGAATGGGGAAACATGGGCACCAGTACAATCGCATCCAGACTGGGGTGCATGATCGGCCCCCCTGCTGACAAAGAATAGGCAGTCGAGCCCGTGGGCGACGAAATAATCAGGCCATCGGAGTGCTGGTTATAGACAAAAGCGCCGTCTACGTACAAATCAAATTCCAACATTCGTGGCATCTGTGCCGAATGAATCAATACCTCATTCAGCGCACAGGGCACTTCTTTATTGCCGTTGATGCTGACTTCACCTTCCAGCAGAAAGTGCTCCTCCACCGTGTAGTCACCAGCCAGTACCTGGCTGAGTTTCACATCAATATCATCGGGAGATATATCCGCCAGGAATCCCAGCCGCCCTCGATTAACCCCAAGAATTGGCACCCCACGAGGCGCAAAGGTGCGCGCCGCACCGAGGATATTGCCATCACCGCCCACGGCGATCACCAGGTCACAAAGACCCGCCATCTCATCTTGGCTATAATAAGGCCCCAACTGATCACCGAGCAGCGCATGAGCGGTATCTTCCATGACTATCTCAATATCACGGGCGCGCAGCAATCGCTGAACTCGGCGCAATGAGTCCAGCACCAACTCGCTGCCACTTCTGGCTACCAGCCCTACCCGTTTGAATTTAATCATCACATGTCACCCATCGTTAACGCTCAGCTCGCGCTAGCAGGCACTGCTTGCCCACTATAAGCGGCTTTATACAGGTTATTGATCCCGCCCGCGAGTATCTCCCGCCTATTATGACCCACCGCCCACCATCAACCCACCCTCCTCAAAACACGACTTATTGACCTGCTGAGGACTCAAGGCCTTGCAAATCTGTCCGCAACACCCAAAACTAGGTCTAGACACGCGGTGTTGGGACTGTAAACCGTGATAGACACGTCAACCCAACGGGATCAGCGTTGAACGTCAGAGACAGGCAAGAGACAG
>DGOD01000148.1:19325-20787 GCA_002389265.1 Gammaproteobacteria bacterium UBA4475 | reverse complement strand
GTTCGGTGTTGCAGGTCGTTGGCCTGAATGTTGCATTTCATATTGCGACATGCGGTCTGCAAGTCTGTCGAAAGCTGGATCGTATTGCGATTGTATACAGCGACATAAAAGAGGTGCGCAGTATCCAAGCGGAATTGGATACTAAAACTTCAAGCTAGCGCCGCGAAACGCAAGGATGCGATAAGAATTATGGTTATTAGATATAAGGTACTGATCGTCGAGGACAGCGAATCTTTGGCGGCAATATTCTCCAGTTATCTGGGCGATGAGCGTTATGATATTCGCATTTCCACAACCCTGGACCAAGCCCGTCGAGACTGGGTGGAATTCGCGCCAGAAATTGTCCTGTTGGACTTGCAGTTACCGGATGGGAATGGCCTCGAGCTTTTGTCTGGCCCTGAACTAAATAAACAGCCAGCCGATATTATCGTCATGACGGCCTTTGGTTCTAATGATATTGCCGCAAGGGCGATTCGCACTGGCGCCACAGACTACTTGTCCAAACCCTTTGACGCCGACCGCCTGAACACTACGGTAACAAACTTGATTCAAAGGCGAGATCTAAGTAATCAAGTGGCTAGCTACGCCCAACTTAATCGGCAAAGCTATTGTGATTTTATTGGTGCATCAATGCCCATGCAGTCCGTATACCGCATTATCGAATCGGTTGCGCCGAGCAAAGCCACTGCGTTTATCGTCGGCGAAAGCGGCACAGGCAAAGAGCTGACAGCGAGTGCGATTCACCAAATGAGCGGCAGAAAAGGGCCGTTTCACGTCATCAATTGCGGGGCTATTGCCCATGATCTTATGGAGAGCGCTATATTTGGCCATGTTAAAGGCGCTTTTACCGGGGCGATCAACAGTCGAGAAGGCGCCGCGGGTGCCGCAGACAATGGGACCCTTTTTCTAGATGAGCTCTGTGAGATGGACTTGGCGCTGCAAAAGAAAATGCTGCGTTTTCTGCAGACCGGTGAATTCCAGAAGGTTGGGAGTAATATCACTGAGCGGGTGGATGTAAGATTTATCTGTGCGACTAATCGAAATCCGCAGGAAGAAGTTCGGGCCGGCAGGTTTCGAGAAGATTTGTATTATCGGCTGCATGTGGTTCCGATTGAATTGCCACCCCTGAGGCAACGCGGGCAAGACATTCTGTTGCTGGCAAATCGGTTTCTGCAGATGTGCAGCTTGAGTGAGAACAAACACTTTGAAGCCTTCTCAACAGCCGCTGAGGACGCCTTACTCGCTTACCGATGGCCTGGCAATGTCAGGGAGCTTCAGAATGCCATTCAGCATGCGGTGGTTCTGAATAACGGCAAGGTATTAGAGGCCGCCATGCTGTCAATGACAAACTCGCAAAACTGTGCGGTACATCGACCTGGGCTTGATCATCCGCCATCCACTCGGTTCTCGACTCACTCAGGTCGAGTAGATCAGGCGGTTCAAGCAGATAAGCCAGGCCACG
>DGOD01000148.1:2687-19266 GCA_002389265.1 Gammaproteobacteria bacterium UBA4475 | reverse complement strand
CCTTTATGGCTAGTTGAGCGAAGAGCCATCGAAAGTGCTATCGACCAATGCGCGGGCAATGTCCATAAGGCGGCAGACTGCCTAAAAGTTGCACCATCTACTCTGTATAGAAAGCTGCAGACCTGGAGTGTCAGTGCCAAGCAGAGTAGGGGAGCCGTTTAGCATGTATGGACTCATTCATAACGCTTTAAGGAGCATGGTTGTGCAGGAACATGGCGAGCCGCTTTGGCAGCTGATTCTTGAGTCGATGGAGATTGAAGCCGACGTTTTCCTGAGTATGCGACAGTACGACGACAGCACGACGCTATCGTTGATCGCAGCGAGTGCCCAGGCCACGAACATGGAAGTGGATGCATTTCTGGGGTCTTTTGGATATTACTGGCTGACGGTGTTTGCCCCAAAGGACTATGGTCCTTTGCTAAACCTGACGGGCGATGACCCATTCGAGTTTCTGCGGAATCTCAACAGTCTTCACGAAAGAATCAGCACCTCATTTCTCGAATTTAGGCCGCCGGTATTTAGCGTGAAATATATTAGTGATGAATGCATTGAGCTTCAATATAACAGTACAAGAAAGGGGTTGACGAGCTTTGTTGAGGGAATTCTAAGGGGACTGCCAATCATGTTTAATGTGACCATGGTCGTTGAGTTGATGGAAAGAAGCGCGGTGCAACAGGGTGAGCAAAGTCTCTTTCGAATCATGAAAGTAGGTGCTCAGCGTGGTAGATCATGACAGCCAATAATGTGGCGCACTTGCTCGATGGTCTGTTTGCCACGTGCTTTACCATAGATGCTAATCTTCAGGTATCGAATCCAACTTCTACACTGAAAAGCTACTGTCCAGGAATCGAACCGGGTAAGTCACTCCTTGACTTATTCGAGGTTCAACGGCCCGTGCTTGTGCACGGAAAGATGATTCTGAAAGAGCATTTGAACAGCTTGTTCCTGTTGGTGGCACAAGATCATTCTATAGCGCTCCGGGGTCAGGTTGTGCAGTTGGAAGGTGACAAGGGATACCGATTTGTGGGCGCACCTTGGCTTGCCTGGATGTCTGAGTATAGGCCGCAGGTCGCTTTGAAGATTAATGATTTCCCTATATTTGATTCACAACTGGATCAGCGCTTTCATGTGGCGACTCAAGAGCTCATGGTGAAAGATCTGCAAAAGCTCACCGGTGAGTTAATGCAAGCGCGTGATGCAGCAGATGATGCCAATCGAATGCAAACGGATCTATTCGCCGTTATGAGCCATGAGATGCGAACGCCGCTTCATGGCGTTATTAGCGCCTTGTCGTTGGTAGGCAATAGCGACAATGAAGGGGAGCGTGAACAGTTAGTCGACGTTGCTCAAAAATCAGCGTTGGGGCTGCTTAATGTGATCAACTACGCACTGGACTACTCGAAAATCGAGGCGGGTAGAATGAAACTGGACAGTGTCGAGTTTGGCATCATGGAGTTGACTCGAAGTGTCGCTGACATAAACATAGGCAAGGCCCAAGAGAAAGGCATCGAACTGATCATGAATGTGTCGGCTGATGTGCCCAGGTACCTTAACGGTGATCAGGATAAGTTGCGCCAGATGCTGGTCAATCTAACGAGTAATGCCTTAAAGTTTACCGATAGTGGGCGTGTTGTAGTGTCGGTAGGCATCGACGAGTTTATGAACTTGGAGCTTAACGCTGGTCAAGCCCTGATAAGATTTTCGGTATCAGATACCGGTTGCGGTATTCCAGACAAAGACTTGCAAAATATCTTTGAGCCCTTCTGGAGTAAAAACGGCGCGGCGAATACGGATGTGGGTACGGGCCTGGGTTTGAAAATTAGCAAGCAGCTTGGCAAGCTCATGAACGCCGACATTATGGTGACATCACAATTAGGTGTAGGGTCGGCATTTTCGTTCACCGTAGCGCTGGAGATTATTAGCCGTCCCTCCGTCAAAACCTTGCAGTTTGATTCTAAGGCTCTGCCGAATACTTTGTCTGGGCGCGTGATGATCGTTGATGATAACAAAACGAATTTAATGCTCACCGAAATGATCCTCAAAAAATTTGGCTTGGAAGTCAAAGCGGTAAGTTCTGGTCAAGAAGCCATAGATTTGGCCAGCTCTATTCCCTTTGAGCTGATATTGATGGATATCACAATGCCAGGTATGGATGGTATTGAGGCAGCGCGACAGATAAACCAGCAGATGTTGACGCCGCCGATAGTGGCTCTGACTGCCCACGTCCAGCCTGAAATGATTGATGATTACCTTGCCAACGGCTTCAAAGGTTATCTGAGGAAGCCTATTGAGCAACTCGAATTAATCCGCGAATTGAATCTATGGTTACCAGCGGGGAAAAATACGAAGCCATTGTCGATTGAGCCCTCAAAATTGCCGGTCATCAATCATAAAACCTTAGAGAGACTCAATGTTCAAATTGGTGAGATTAATTTTGTTCGTGTGCGAAGACTCTACCTTGATGAGACCAAAAGGCGCCTTTCCAATCTGCTCGCTGCCTGGGTTCGCCGAGACCACGATTCGCTCGCGCTAGAGGCGCATACTCTGGCCAGTAGCGTTTCAAGTTTTGGGTGTGATGATCTTGCTTGGCGAATGAATAAGATTGATAAGGCTATTCGAGCGATGGACATGTCCGATGTCATTTCCTACATGAAGGATATCGAAAAGCATGCCAAAGAATCGCTGAATGAGGTGGAGGCCTATGTGTTTAAAAGCAGTGCTAGTTAATTGATGCCCAATTGATAAAGGTGACTCAAATGGAATCTTCAGAACCCAGACCACTTATTGCCATTGTTGACGACGACCTGGCAAGTGCGAATCTACTGGCGATGGTGTTAGAGGCTGATTATGACAGTTTTATCGCTACTTCAGGGACCGAGGCGATAGCGATGATTAGTAGGCGGCAACCGGATCTGGTGTTGCTCGATATTATGTTGCCGGATATCAGCGGCTATGAAACTTGTGTTGCCCTACAGGCCGAGCCAGCAACCTCAAAAATACCCGTCATCTTCATCACGGGGCTAGAGGAAAGTGAGAACGAAGAGCTTGGTTTTGTCGCAGGCGCTGTCGATTATCAGAGCAAGCCGATCAACCCAGGGATCCTGAAGGTTCGAATCGCGCGAATCTTGGACAATACGATGTATATAGAATTTTTAGAAAGTATGTTGAGTCAGAAAGATTTAACGCTCAACATGTTCAGAGATAGTGCGAAAGCCATGTTGAAGCGATCAACAGGCGATTTTGGATTTAGTGAGTCCTAATTGATAGTTTCATCCCATAGTTCAGCGCCAAGCATCTGCGCATCATCAGTGGCTGCTGAAGGTGCTCGAGGGTTTTTGAGTGGTCGATGGGCCGGCGAGTTCGATGGAGGACCAGGAGGTAAAGTCAATCAATCAGGTACGGCGCGACAGCCCTATTAGCTGATGTCTATTCTGTGGTGTTAGAGATGCTCGCCAGCCGATGTTGATGCCATTTGTTACCGAGTATAGCCAGCCTGTACGAGAATTTGGGTGAGAATATAAAAATGGCTGCAAGATTGAACAAAGTTTGTTGAAGATTCCATCAAATTGCTTGTCCTTTTGCCCTTAGGCTGGCTACTATAGACCGCGAGTTTACAGAGCTGCAGTGTACTCCCCTTTGATAGAATATGCGTTACTGAAGAATAATACAGTTTTAATGATTCGCTTTACAGGGGGTTATGACGGGGCGGATGCTGACAATGCCAGTCTGGCTATCATCAAACACCTTGGCGTCGAGCAAGGGCGCTGTATCAAAACCGTTATCATGGACTTCGAGCAAGTCGACGCAATGACCCTGAGAGATACGGACGCCGCACGCAGGGGCTTATACTTTCATCATCTAAGTAAAGCCCTAAATTTGGCGATACCAGTTCCGGAGTACTTGGCGCAGATTGACATTTTTGCAGTGGAGCCAACTCAAGAACACGTTCGAGATGTCTATCGCGATAGATTACGCAGAGTGAGTCAATTTCGCCAGACGGCGAATTTAAAGTTTATCCCTAAGTCCGCCGTAACGTTGACGTTGATCCAAGCTGGTGTGCCTGAAGATGAAATAGCCAACAGTTGCTGGCTGCCGCTCGACATCGATGGTATTTCAAGCCCGTGAGGATCGAACGTCAGTGATTTATCAAGGTGTGTATGGGGTGCTTCGCTTAGATGCCCATGGTCATCTTACTAGCGCGACGGCATAGTGCCTGTTCTTATTTAGGGTAACAAACCCTAGGATTACAAACCTAAGACGTAAAATTATCAGCAGCTTTTTGAGCCGCGGTCAAGGGCGCTCCTGCGTGATGACCGGTTTGGCTTCCTCTAACAGCATCTCTCCTTAACGTGAATGATACCGAGCATTGCTGAGTGTCGACTCGTAGGCGTTGGCAACAGGTTGGCTGCGAATGGGTCGTTAGAAATTTCACGCAAGAGGTCTGGGCGCGGTTTGAAGGTGCTTTAAGCTAGGTTGATAGGCGGTTTGGGGTGAAAAGCGTTATTTGCAACATCAGGACGAAATTGATTCTGTCCTGCATATTTGTCCGTGAGGGCGGGGTGGTCATCAACTCAGACCGTCAGGGGACCCGACAGTGAAGCACCTGGTGCAGTGTCGAGTCGACGCTGGCAGCGGTTTCAAGCAAAATTCTAAGCCCCGATACGGTACTTGACTGAATCACCCGCAAAATTGTTATGCAGCTGTCGAACAAATTTGATGGTACCTGGATCAATATTTGGGCGGGACAGGTTTTTAGCATAAAATTGATAGTTTTAGGTATATTGATTAAACGATATCTTCGGCTTTAACCTCCTCAATAGGAATCATGCTCACCATGCCACTCGACATAGACTTTATCCGGTCCCAGTTTCCTGCCTTTCGTGAACCGTCTCTCAAGGGCTGGTCATTTTTTGAAAATGCCGGTGGGTCATATACCTGTCAGCAAGTGATAGATCGCTTGCTAGCGTTTTACACCCAGACCAAAGTCCAACCCTACTCTCCTTATCCGGCATCGATGGCAGCGGGTAGAAAAATGGATGAGGCCTATACGCAGTTGTCGGCCTATTTAAACGTCGACGAAGATGAGATCAACTTTGGCCCATCGACAACGCAAAATGTCTATGTGCTCGCCAATGCCTTGCGGCCCATGTGGGCAGATGGCGATGAGATTATTGTGTCTTGTCAGGATCACGAGGCCAACGCTGGCGCTTGGCGGCGCTTGGCCGATCGTGGCATCGTGGTAAAAGAGTGGCATATCGATGAAAAAACCGGAATTTTGAGCCTGGATGATCTTGATGGCCTGATGTCTTCACAGACAAAAATGATCGCTTTTCCGCACGCTTCAAATGTAGTGGCGCATATTAATCCAGTGCGAGAAATTGCTGACATCGCCCACCGTGCGGGCGCCATCGCTGTTGTTGACGGCGTCTCCTTCGCCCCCCACGGACTGCCTGATATCACTGCGCTGGGTGCGGATATCTATCTATTTTCATTGTATAAAACCTGGGGGCCGCATTTAGGCGCCATGTTCGTGAAGCGCGAACTCATGCGCAACATGGCTAATCAGTCACATTACTTTAACGCAGGTCATGAGCGCAGTTGTCTCACCCCTGCGGGCCCGGACCATGCGCAAATTGCTGCCGCTGCCGGGGTCGCAAGCTATTTAGATGCTGTGTACAGTCACCACTTCGACGAAGAGGTGGCCCCCGCTGAAAAAGGCCGGCGGCTGCATAAGTTGTTTTCAGATTATGAAAAATCCTTGTTAGTACCCTTGCTCGACTTTCTGAAATCACGGGACGACTTAATCATTATTGGTCCGGATAATGCGGAAATCAGAGCGGCGACGGTGACGATCCTGCCAAAAAACAAAAGTGTAGCGGAGGTAACCGCGAGACTAGTGGAGCAAAAATTGATGGTAGGTAGCGGTAATTTCTATGGTGTTAGACCGTTGGCGGAGATGAATGTCGACTTAGATACGGGCGTGATCAGAATGTCGTTTGTCCATTACACTACGATGGATGAAATTAACCATTTGATCCGCGGTTTGACCATAGCCTTGGACTGATGGCTTCGTGACTTTACCAAGAATTTTTTATAGGAAGCGAGCATGCCCATCGACCTTAACGAATTTGATCGAAAAATGGCGTCAAAAGGCTTCGTACTACTGGAAAAGTTGTGTGAGCAAACTGTCCTGGCACAACTTAAATCAGTCTGCCAGGTTCGATCAAAAATATTACATGAAGCCCTGGGCGACAAAGATATCGGCATTGGTAGCGTGAACGGCTACGACGAAATTGTCCAACGCTCTAAAGACCGCTGGGATATTCCGATCTCTGAGGTTGAATTTGGCTTTGATGCCAAAGCCTTGCCTTGGTGGCCATTCGTCGCCAGGTTGTTAGGTGATGATGCTGAGCACGCCTTTTCTGGGGTGGTTTCCTCAGAACCTGGCAGCCCTGCGCAAGAGTGGCACATAGACTCGCCCCATGCTTCGGTGGAACACCTGCCGGCCCATATGCTCAATGTTTTTGTCGCCCTTGAAGACGTGTCCATGGCGATGGGCCCCACAGAGTTTGCGGTGGGCTCTCACCGGCATACTAATCATTTGCGTAACCCCGCGCTTGTGGTTGAGAATTTACTGTACCAAAGTAGTGGCATATCCCCAGAGATTCTTAATACGGCGGAAGACAAGCTTGAGTGTTATAGCTCAGCATTCGAGGCTGGCAATTGTTTGATATTTGATGATCGAATGATGCATCGCGGCCTTGCGAACGAGTCCGAAAAAACCCGCCATGTGGTCTATTTTTCTTATCGAAAAAACGGTTATCGTGAGAGCACGCACTTCGAGGCTAAACGCTCATTATTCGATAGCTGAAGATAGAAGGCTCACGGTAACCGTGACTTTGATATTTGATCTGACTGCACATGAGGGCAGGATCGAGGCTGTGGCCACGCTGACACAAACGATCAGCCTTGGTTTTTTAGGTATTGAATCATGAGACGTGTATTTTCCCACCCCAATTCTATGATTGTCGGCAGCATGGCAAGCCTGTTGAATTATGCAGGCATTGAAACCGAGATTCGCAACGACATTCTCGGTGGTGCTGCTGGAGAGATTGCCCCTGGTGAGACGTGGGTGGAGCTCTGGGTGGTCAAAGAGGCGCGTGCTGAACAGGCAGCGCAATTGATTAAAGAAATCCTGGAGCAGCCAGAAGGTGATGACTGGATCTGCCAGCATTGCCAGGAATCGAATCCAGCAACTTTTGATGTGTGCTGGCAGTGTGGTCAGCCATCCTGACGAGGCCGTACAGTCTCGGTATCAGAATTTTCAGACTCGTGATTTGATGTTGCGGATTGAGGTTTGCGTGAGCGACTAGGCCGTGCACCGCAGGCCGATATCCAGCTCGGGATCATAAATTTCAGTCTGGATGCTCAGCAGGCCCAATATCGAGTGGAAGAGGTTGTCGTGGCTGACAGCTGCCGCCGCTTGATGGCGTAAACATGACGTGCTAATACCCGTTGCCTTCTGAAAGCCTTCAGATAGCCACCAGACCATCGGCACGTGGTTTTGCGTGTCAGGCGCGATCATGTCGGGTAGGCCATGCAGGTAAAGGCCCATCTCGCCCAAAGATTCGCCATGATCGGAAACGTAGATCATGGCAATATCCCGGGTCTGATCCGCTTGCAGTTGAGTCAGCATGGCGTTCAGAACGTGGTCGGTATAGCGCACGGAATTGTCATAGCCGTTAATGATTTCCTGTTGTGAGCACTGGCTAAGTTCGTCCTTATGGCAGGTTGGCGTAAATACCTCAAACGCTTCTGGGTAGCGGCGGAAATACGAGGGCCCATGGCTGCCAAGCATATGAAACACGATCAGCTCATTGCGGGGTGTCTCTGCCAATTCCTCCGTGAGGTTACTTGAAAGGACTTCATCAAAGCAGTGTCCATCAGGACACAGGTCTACGAAACGTAAGGGGTCAATGTTGTCGGTATCGATGGCTTCGCAGACGCCTTTGCAACCCGACTGGTTATCGATCCACTCTACGGTATAACCGGCGAATTTGACGACACTCAGCAGTGACTTGTGGGCCAGACCGTAGGCCGAGGAATACTCAGTCTTAGTCACGTCGGCGAACATGCAAGGCAAGGAGACCGCCGTGCTAGTGCCGCAGCTGGTAACATCGGTGAAGTTGACCAGATTTTTCTGGTTAGCTAGATTGGGTGTGGTGTTTCGATCATAGCCACTTAATCCCCAGTTTGCGGCTCTTACGGTCTCGCCGACCACCAGAATTAAGAGTCTTGGTTTGGCGCTCGTGGTTGACTGGGTCGTCGTGGCATCCATCCCGATCTCGACCTTGTCGATGATGGAACCATTGACGCTATTGGCGATTGCGCGAGGTACCGACAGGAGCAGATTGCCAGGATTGATCAGATAACGCAGTTCCGTGTGATTCCGCATTAAGCCTGCGAAGCTTTGAAAGCTGACCCCCAAAGCGACAACCATGAAGGCCGCAACCACCAGGGCACTGACCAGTCGCCGCTTGATGGTGACCAAGAGTGCGAATGGGGTCACAATCGCTGTGTTGAGAACGATCAGGGGCAGTAATGTCAACGCCAGCATGAAAAGAAGGTAGTGGCTGGTGAGCAGTTCGGTGCTCTCTCGAAAGTCGGTTTGCAGTACATTATTGACCATCGAAACATCGAAGTAGGTGCCGTAATACCAAGAAAAATAGCTTGCTGAGGCGCCGGCGATGATCAACAGGCTGAGCATGGGCTTTAAGGTGTAACGATTGATAAAGGGCAGCAAAATCAGAAAGTGCAGGCAGGTAATGACCACGCCTATCAAGAACAGATCGCGTACCATGTCAAATGCCAGGGTGCCGAGGAAGCTGCTGGAACCGCGCCAGAAAGGCAGACTGAAGACCGCCGTGAAAAAAGTACAAATACCGAAAAGCAGTAACTCGGTGGATATCTGCAGGCCCTTGGCAAAACTTGGACGTGTACTGATTTGAATCTTGGTCATTTTCCGCCACTATCTCGCAATTATTTTACATCTATTTTTAGTGTTGCCGGGGTCTGCACTCGACGCCAGCACTTGCGCCAAGACGGACTCGAGGTTACGGCGGACAAATCAATCATCCGTTTGGTAGCCGATCGCTATTCGAATCACCCCAGCTGGATGCTGACACCTGATTCCACCTATCGCCGGTCAGCAAAGGGCGCTGCGTGAGCGGCATCCTGCGCTAGTGCTCGAAATACCTACAGGTTCCTGTACGAGGAGCTGGTTCAGGTGCTTGCTCGGCTCAATACCCAGAGCCTTGTGGACTCATCGACGGGAGTAAGATGCTGTTCAGGCCAAAGAGTTCCCTTACTCAGTACGCGGTGACTCAGCGGTTGATCTGACGGCAGGGGAGTTGTGCGAGTAGGATCAAGTGTCGCTGCCAGCCTACTAGGAATGGTTACCTATTCGAGAGCCCGTCAGCGGCGGTTCGCGAGCCGAATACTGGTGCCATTTTAAATTTGGCGATCTGCTCAGCCTCATCACCTTAGGGAGGCGCCACACGGGTCGTGATCAGCAGATTTCCTATCAGGGTCGCTGGTCAAGGCTGCAGACCGTCGACCAGGCGAAGGCATTTAAGCCATCGGTGTTAGGCGATGTTCAGCGTCCTATGCTGTCTGCCCCGACGGAAGACTTCCTGGCTGCCGAGCTCAAAGAGTCGGTTCAGGCCGAGCGTCGCTGGCGTCTGATCGAAAACCAAAGCGTCAAGGCGAATTCCGTTTCACCGAAGCTCAATCAGCCCTTCTTTGAGAAGCTCAGAAAGCATCTGGATGTAGCGGGCACGGCGAGGCTAGACAGTCTGTCGCGGTATGGCGTTCCGGAGTTACCCGACGACCTTGATGCCGGGGAGGGTTACCCTGCTGCGAGAGCAGCCGTTTGACAACATCGCCAAAGGCGCGGGTGCGAAAGACTTGTTAGTTATTTCAGGGGGCAGCCATAGCTTTTGGGCGAACCAGCTGTTTGATGAAAATGACCAGGCCATGGGCCTCGAATTGGGCACGACGGGTATTACTTCGCCACGGTCTTTTATTGGTGCCTGGCGAGGCGGGATTGAAGCGCTTCGATGAATTGAACACCGCAGGGAACGAGGAAATTGTCTGGTGGGACAGTCGACATCGGGGTTTTATTCGCCTGGAGATAAACCCGGAGAAAATCCATGCTGAACTTATTACGGTATCGAATGTGGAGTTATGGGAGTATAAAATTTTACCGATTTGCGCCTTTGATATTCTACGCGCCGACGGTCCGCTGCAGTATGCATAGTGATGGATTTACCCGCAGCAGATTGCGACGAGCAGGGTGCAACCGAGCAACGGATCACGGGCATCGTTCATTGATTATCTAAGAGATCAAATACGCCTTCTTCCTCTAAAACGCGCATGCCGAGTCGCTGTCTGGAAACACCCGGTCGCAGCTGGTAGTCAAAGCGCAAACGTCCGTCGCGCTCATCTGCCTCGAAGTAGTGGCAATCGATTTGCCCCGTGGTGCTCAAGCGATCGCTTAACTCGATCAGGTGCGATGAAAACATGAACAGACAATTTTCGCGAGCAGCAAATCGTGCCAGGATCGCCAACGAGGCGTCGAAGGCATCCTTGACGTTCGTGCCCTTGAACGGCTCGTCCATCAGCGCGACGACGTGAAAGCCATCGGCGATGGCCTGCGCGACTGCCTTGACTCGCAAGGCCTCAGCTCGAAAGTAACTGACCCCACTGCGCAGATCGTCGCTCAATGACAGTGAGCTAAAGAGTCGTTGGGTGGGCACAAAAGCGAAACGTGTGGCGGGCACGCCCATGCCGAGGTGTGCCAGGTAAAGCGCCGTCGCAAAGGCGCGCAGATAAGTGGTCTTGCCGGCCATATTGGGCCCCGTGAGAAACAGCACTCGGCATGCTTGGTTGAGTGCCACGGCATTGGGTACCGCCTGTTGGACAAAAGGATGGGTCAGGCCTTCGGCGTGTACGCTGAGTGAGCCCTGTATGATATCTGGTAGCACGAACCCCTGATCCGCCGTGACGTCTGCCATCGCGATCAGCGCATCGATCTCGTAAATAAGCTGCAGCAGGCGCGCTATAGTTGCCTTCTCATGAATCCTGAACACTTGATCCATGCGCAGCATTTTCCAGGTGCGTCCGGCAAACAATTGCTCTGGGATCAAGGCGAACCTGGGTCGTGCTAAGAGGGCCTGCATTTCGCTGAAGGCGGGCGCCAGGTCGCCGGTGGGCGAGGCCAACTCTGCTTGCGCGAGTAAGCGNNCGCAGCGCCAGAATCAACCGGCAAGTATTTTGCGCACCACGCACGATGTTGCTGTAGTAGCGGGCATGGTTGGCCCGCAAAGCGAACGCCCCGAGACCGAACTCAAATGGATTTTCCTGAGTGACAATCGGCAGGATCTCGTGGGCATAGTATTCAACACGACTGGTGATATAAGCCGAAGGCAATCCGTTGAATGCGCGCCGGTGCGCGAGGATAAACGCGATGGCCTGCTGAGTTGCCTGAATCCGCTGCGGCTTTGACCAAGGTCGTTCCATGCGCTGGCGCAAGACCTTCGCGCCACCCTCGGTTTGGGTGAGGTTGCAAAACTCGAACAGACTCGCGCCTTGGTTCTGAGCACTGAAAATCTCAAGATCCTTCAGCGTTTGGGCATCGAGGAGCAAAATCTCAGTGTCATCAGGATCGACAGCATCGGCATTATCAGCAGTAGAACTGGGCAAGCTTAGGTATTCCTTGTTTGCACGTCTTGGCGAGGATTGAACCAGCCCTTCATCGAAACGACGCCGGGCTGATGGTGCCGGGGCAGTATACCTAGTTTGTCAGGTGCAAGGGACAGATTGATAGGAATATTGCTCGACCCAGAATAGGGTGAGATACGCCGTCCATCGGCGTGGAATTCTTCAACATTGCCGTGATCTGCAACATAGATTCGACCTGGGAGTTCAGTACACTGCCATTGATCTGGCAGGAGGCTGATAATGCAATACGCAACGGAACTCGAAACAACCATCAAAGACCTGGTACAAACAGGCCGTGGTGTGCTCGCGGCGGATGAGAGTATGCCAACGATTAAAAAGCGCTTTGATGCTGTGGGTATAGCCTCAAGTGCCGCATCAAGGCGTGCCTGGCGAAACCTGTTGGTGACAACCCCGGGGCTTGGCGAATATATCAGCGGCATCATCCTGTTTGACGAAAGCCTGGGCCAAAAAGCCGACGACGGCAGCACCCTGGCGCAGTGCGCCTGGGCGCAAAATATAGTCCCAGGTATCAAGGTGGACCAAGGCAAAATTCCGCTGGCGTTGTCATCAGGCGACCTGATCACTCAAGGGTTGGACGGCCTGGCCGAGCGCCTGAGGATTTACAAAGCCCAGGGCGCGCGTTTCGCCAAGTGGCGTGAAGTCTATGAGATCGGGGCCAAGGCGCCGACACCCCATGGTATCGAGGCGAATGCCGAAATGCTGGCCCGTTACGCCGCAGTCTGCCAGGCAGAAGGGCTGGTGCCCATCGTCGAGCCAGAAGTGCTCATGGATGGTGAGCATGATATCGATCGTCATGCCGCCGTGACCGAGGCCGTGCAACAGGCGGGGTTCAATGCCTTGTACCGGCACCATGTGGTGTTCGAATTGATGCTCCTCAAGCCCAATATGGTGCTGCCGGGCAAAGGTTGCCGGCGTGCCCCCGCGGCCGAAGTGGCTCAGGCGACGCTCAAGGTGTTACGCCGAACAGTGCCTGCTGCGGTACCGAGTATTCATTTTCTGTCAGGCGGGCAGACGCCTGAAGAAGCCACAGAGAATTTGAACGGGATTAACCAGCAAGGCCCAAATTCACCCTGGCGGTTGAGCCTGTCCTATGGCCGCGCCCTGCAACAACCAGCCCTCAATGTCTGGATGGGGCAGACCGGAAACCAAATGGCGGCTCAGCAGGCGTTGCTGAAGCGCGCGCGGCTTAACCAGCTGGCTATGCTGGGTGAGTATCATGACGGGTTGGAATAATCATGGTGTGGCGTCTGACCAGGGAGTGCTGAGCCTAGCGCCTGCGGTTTAGCAGGGTGCCTCTTCGATATTGATCAGGTGTAAGCCCTTGGCGTAGGCCCTGGGGCTGAGTTTTTGCGCTTGATGCTGGTGCAGGTAACGGTTGATATCAGCCAGTGTGATGCGCCCCCCTGCCAGATCGATCAGGGCGCCCATCATGTAGCGAACCATATATTTGAGAAAACCGTCACCCACGACTTTCAAATAAAACAGCTTGTCTGCCAGCGGTGAAAAGTTGGCCTGTTCAATGTCGCAGTAGAAAATATTCCTGAAGCTGGTGGCAATCCCCTTATCGCGACTGCTGAAGCTGTAAAAGTCGTGGTGGCCAACGAACAACTGACAGGCGCGTTTGAGTAGGGCGAGCACCTCGGGATCAGCGCAATCAAACGGCAAATTGACAGCGATGTCATTAATGGCAACATTCTCAACCGCAGTCGTGGAAAAGTAATAGTGGTACTCCTTGCTGATCCCGGTTTTGGTGGGCTGATACGCTTTCGTGGATGGCACGCAGTCCAGAATGCGAATGTCGGGTGGCAGCGCCGTGTTGAGTCCCAGCAACAGGTGCGCAGGCTTGATCGGTATTGGCAGAATCAATTTGGCAATTTGGCCCTGAGCGTGAACGCCAGCATCAGTGCGACTGGCGCCAGAAATCGTGCAAGGTTGGTGGTCCGCGATTTTTTTCAAGACTTTGAGCAGGGTGCCTTCTACCGTCGGCTTGGCTTCCAGAGAGGTATCTATAGCCTGGGCTTGCCAGCCAAAATAGCGGGTCCCCTTGTAAGCTATCGTGACGCGATAGTAGTGCATATCTGTGAGCATTCCTGTAAATCGAAGACAGTTGACTGAATTTCCAGTTTAAGCTGGACTAATCCGTCGACAGTTTACTGAATTAAGGGCGCAAGTGTGCCGTACCTTTCTGGACGCTCGCCACGCATCAGGAATACCTCTATCATCGTGGCTCGCGCCAACCCAACATGGCGTCCATCGACATACCTGGATATATCTCGATATATCTCGACATACCTCCAGGGCGGCAGGCAAAACAGTGATGACAGACTTCGTGCAGCTCGACCCCAATGACGGCGTGGTTGTCAGTATCTCTGATGATCGCAACGAGTTGGTGGCGGCCGAGTGTCGAGTGCTGACCGGTGTGGATCCCGTTCAGGGTATTGCGGCGGGGGGCAGTACTGCGCATATCGGGCGGGCGGCCTATCAGCAGTTTGGTTTGCAGGTGCTTGCCAGTGCCCCAGATCTTCAATCCCTGTGCGAGCAGGCGGCTGCCTTGCAAGCGATGGAGGGTTTTCAGGTCAGCGTGATTGCCCAGGCGTCAAGCGGTGTACAACGCCGAACTTGGGCGCTGACGGTAGCAGATGCCATCCAGGCAAAGCCGAACCTGGACCAACCATCCCATCGACTGGTGCTCATTCAGGCGGCCGGACACCATGTGCTGGGTGAAATCGTCACGCAGCCCGACCGGTCTTACCGCCAACATGACCAGAAGCCGCAGCGTACCTCCGCATCTTTGTCTAGTCGTTTGGCGCGGGCGCTGGTCAATCTGGTGCCGGTGGCGGCAAAAACCATTCTGGATCCCTGTTGCGGTAGCGGCGCGCTTGTTCTCGAGGCTCATGCCATTGGCTTGCAGGTTTTCTGTGGTGATATCAACGCCAATATGGTGCAGAAAACCACAGAGAATCTGGCCCATTTTAATTATGCCTGTGGAGTACAGTTACAGGATGCTCGAGCTTGGCAAGAGCCGGTAGATGCCATCGTCACCGACCTACCTTATGGCAAGTACAGCCGGGTTGCCGATGAGGTGGTGTTGGGGATCTTTGCGCAGGCTGTGGCTTTAGCACCCATGGGCGTGTTCGTGGCTGGAATGGATCTCTCGGCGCAGATGTTGGCGGCGGGCTATGCACAGGTTGAAGTGTTTGCGGTACCAAAAGCTAAGGGTTTTCAGCGCTATGTTCATCGCGGCTCACGTGCACCGATCGGCGAATTTAGGTGATGTCCTGCGTGATGTGCCACCGGTTTCAACGGGGCGCGATGCCGGCTTGAATGGCGCGGCGACCGAAGCCGTGGGGCGAATCTGCGGTAACCGCGCCGCGCTACTGGAAAAATGCCTTGCTCTTCAGATACACTCGCTTCAGACCCGCATGCGGGATCGGCTAGAATTAATCGCCCGATCCGTATTCAGGCCAACCTTGCCTTGGCAGTCAATGACATCGAGGCGCGATTAATCCAAACCATTGTTATCAGCAGGAATACTTTTGACGAATCTTATCGCACCCGGACTGAAGCGCATGTCCGTATCGGTTACCCGAAAAATGTCGGCTTCTCTGCCCGGGCTGCGTCGTCTGGCGCAAGACAAAGGGCTGAAAATCCATCACCTGGGGGCGGGCTATCCGCACCCTGAAGTCACTGATCCTCGACATTTTCTTGAGCACGAAGCGGGCTATCTTGAGCATCTCACGCAAGTTGAAGGCTTGAATGATCCGAGCGTGTTGCCTGAAAATCTGCGGGAGGCCTTCTCCTATGGCGATACGTTGGGGCCGCCGAGCACCCGTCAGGTGTTCGCCCGGGTCTATGGTAACGATTGGAATCTCGAGATGAAACCGGACTGTTTGATACCGACTGTCGGTGCCACCGGCGGTATCAGCTTGATCTGTTCGGTTTTCGAGAATGCCGGTTTGCCCCTGGCCTATCTCACCGATGCACCGACCTATGCCGGTTTTATGGCGCGCGCTGGCTTGTGTCAGCACGCAAAAATATACAGCGTCGAGATGGATGGTGAAGGCCCCATTCCTGCGGTATTTGAGCAGCAGATTGTCGCCGCGCGCGCCGCTGGTCGATTAGTACCTTTTTATTACACCGTGCCTGATGGGCATAACCCCGCTGGATTTTCGTTCTCGGCGAAGCGTCGCCTGGAGATTCTCGAGATCGCCCGCCGCGAAGGTATTCTGATCCTTGAGGATGCGCCCTACCTGTACATCAATTTCGCGGCTCCGGCAGACCGGCAACAGCCCTTTGTCAGCCTTGACCCGCAGCAGACCGTGCATCTGTTCACGGGTTCGAAGATCGGCTTTCCAGGCCCTCGAGTCGGATACTTGTATTCTGAGGCTTCCATTGAGATCGCCAATGGTGAGCAGGCCAGTCTCGCCGAGTTGGCGCTGCTACAAGCCAGCGCTGACATTCTGTTTCCGAATCCGGCGGCCTACCTGGGCTTTGAAGCCTTGTTACACGAGGCTGATTTCAGCGAGCGCACGTCTATGTGGCCTGTCGCTGAAGAAAAGCTAGAGGTCTACCGTGAGAATCGCGAGATCATGCTGCAAGGTTTTGAGTCGAGCCTGGGTGCCTATCCCGACCTCTTTCACTGGACCAATCCCATGGCAGGGTTCTTCTCGGTATTTACGTTTCTGTCAGGGACAATCCGCACTGATGATGAATTCATCCGTAAATTGGTGACCGAGTATGGCTTAGTGGTCATCCCCATGTATGATTTTTACCCACC
>DGOD01000148.1:0-2637 GCA_002389265.1 Gammaproteobacteria bacterium UBA4475 | reverse complement strand
GAAGCACTTGGCTGGCGTGGACTAACCTCGAGGGTTCAAGGGCTTGTCCACGGGAAGCTGTGTTTTAGCCACGATCTTGCGTAACACAAAACTGGAATGCACCCCGGCAACACCCTCTAGCTTTGCCAGACGGCCAAGCAGAAATTGTTCGTAGTGCTGCATGTCGCGGACCACCACTTTGAGTAAAAAGTCCGCTTGCTGGCCCGTGACGATTGAGCACTCGAGAATCTCTGGCAGTATGGTGATGGCCTTTTCGAACGCTTCAAACCGGTCCGGTGTATGCCGGTCCATGGAGATGCCCACATAGGCGGTTAAACCCAGGCCCAGCGCCTCAGCATTGAGCAGGGTGACGTGCCGATCAATCACGCCACTGTCTTCCAGGCGCTTGACCCGTCGCAGACAGGGTGTGGCAGATAATCCAACCTTGTCGGCCAGTTCGAGGTTAGTGATGCGGGCATTGAGCTGTAGTTGCTCGAGGATATTTCGATCAATTCGGTCTAATTCCAGCATATCATGCGATTCAAAAGTGTTAAGTTGGCATTATTGACTACTTAACTCCTAAAATATAGTCATATAAGCGAAATCGGGTCGAAAATACCACGTAGTTCGCAATCATTCTCTACGCCAACCTGGTTATAGTGTCTTGCGTCAGATAGCGCTTTCTCGAGTCCATCACAGCGTGAAATGCCCACAAGGCAAGGATTCGAAGTTGACCTCACGAGGGTTACGGAAAGGGGTACGGGAAGGGTACGGAAAGAGTTTCAGGCAGAGTTAGAAGCAGGCTTCCGCTTATCCATTTAGAAAAAAGCCAGATGTGCACCAGCACATCTGGCTTTTTTGTTAGTGGATTGGCCTGGGCCAAACGGGTCGGTTACAGGTGAATATCGCCCGTCAGCGGTGGTGCCACCGGGTCAGTGCGGCTGCGAATCGGATCTCGAATCAGCATTCGCCGTACGGTGGGTGGCCAAGTTCCCTGATGGAGTGCTTGAATCTGATCGCTGACCTTGCCGTCAGCATGGGTGGTCCGCATATGAAACCGCAGGTAATCAAGCCAGGTGGGCATCTCAAAGCGTTCGACCCAGATCTCAGGGTTCTGCATGTCGCGCAACAGGGTCCATTCGTGCGCACCGTCGCGGCGCCGGATGCGGCGCCTTTGGGCAATCAGGAGCATGAATTCCGGGATCGATTCGGTCTTAATATGGTATTCAATACTGATGGCCACCGGTCCACTGGTCGGTTCGATCTGCAAGGCGATCAATGGCGCTTGCCAGCGATTCAAGGGGTCCAGATTCAACATCTCTTTGCTGGGCAGGGGAATGGGTATCCCGATAGCTGCACCGGCAAGCATGGTCAAGGCGGCGATATTCAGGGCAAACTCCAGGGAATTAGCCTCGGTCACGCCGCCCCATAACCAACTGCCGAGCGCCATGCCACCGAACACCGACATCTGATACAAAGAGATAGCCCGGCCCACCACCCAGCGTGGGGTCGACATTTGCACGGTGGTGCTGAACATGGAGAGGGCAAATACCCAAGCGGCACCGCCGAGTAACAGGCCAATGCCCGTCAGCCAAATACTCGTACTCAACGCCGTGACGGCGGCACAACCGGCCAAGGCGATAAATGCCAGACGCACTAAAATTTCATTCTCAAACCGCTCTCTCGCAGGTCGAGAGATCATCGCGCCACCCACTGCGCCCACCCCGAAAGCCCCGAGTAAGACCCCAAAGGTCTGGGCGCCGCCTTGGATCAAGTCTCTGGCCACCAGGGGTAACAGGGCCAGAACAACGATGGCTGTCAGGCCAAAGATAAAGCCCCGCAGCATCACTTTGGCAATATTAGGTGACATGGCGATATAGCGCATGCCGGTGGTGATCGCAGACAATAAGGGCTCACGGGGCAGGGTCCTTGCAGGCAGGTTTGGCTGCCAGCGCCAGAGCACCACAATCAGGCCGATATAGGTCAGGGTATTAATCACAAACGCTGCGGCGGCACCGGCGATCGCGACGATAACACCACCGATGGCTGGTGCGATACTGCGGGTGACATTGAAGCCGACACTATTCAATAGCACCGCGGCCGGGACCTCCTCGCGAGGCACAATATCGCCTACCGCCGCCTGTGATGCCGGGTTATTGAAGGCGATGCCGCAGCCGATCAGAAAGGTAAAGCCCAACAGCACCCAGGGCGTAAGGAGATCCAGCCAGGCGAATACAGCGAGGCACGCAGAGGCGCTGATCATAAAAAACTGTGCCAGCAACATGATGCGGCGCCGGTCAAAACCATCAGCACTGGCGCCAGAGATCAAGGAAAAGACCATCACCGGCAACGTGGTCGAGGCCTGCACCAACGCCACCAGGTTGGCGGAATCAGACAGAGAGGTCATCATCCAGCCCGCGCCTACAGCTTGGATCATGCCGCCAAAGTTAGAGACAATACTGGCTATCCAGATAGCGCGAAAAGTTTTGTTCTGCAGTGGGGCGAGGGATGATGTCGCTGGCAAATTATCCATCCTGGGATTAGCGGGCAGAAGCCGATTCTAGGGCTTATTGCCTGCAGAGTAAAAATTAGTTGCGGCCGAGTGTCATGGCGCAGGAGTATTCGTCAGTGCCGCGGCATGCTGACACCTCTCGACTC
>DGOD01000146.1 GCA_002389265.1 Gammaproteobacteria bacterium UBA4475 | reverse complement strand
CCCGCATCCCAATCGTCGGTCACAGGATTCAGGTCTTGCTGTGCAGCGAGTTGTTGCCAGGGCCAGGCGGATAACCATGCCCCTGCCATACCCCCCGCGCTGCCGCGCAGAAAGTCCCTGCGTTTCAAAGGCGGCAAATACCAGTTCGACTTGTTCTTGGTTTTATTCTCAGGCTTCTTATCACTCATAATTTTTACCAAAGGCTCTGTTAGCAGTCGTTCGACAAAGAGTATTAACGGTCGGCCAAGCGCCCGGAACCACCCAGCTCATAATAGACGACAGGCACAAAATCTTGTGGGCCCCAACCTGGGTCATCGGTCCACTTGGCATCATAGGCAGCAGTCGGCTGTGCTGCCATCACCTCGTCCAGCTTTTTGCCCTCCAGTATCATGCTTAGCACCTGGCCTTGAATGTCGAGGATCATGTCACGGAATTCCACCAGATCGTCTCGACCAACTGCCTCGAGGCCATGCCCCGGTATGATTTTTGTCTCCGGGCCGGCTATCTCGATTGCCTTATCCATTGCCGCGATTGTGCCTCTTAGGCTGCCTCCATTGTAGATATCGATAATCGGATAGCTGGTAGTGCGATACACATCCCCAAGATGGAGCACATCGGATTCGGGAAAGTAGACGAAGACGTCCCCATCGGTATGTGCAGGGGGCGCCAGAAAAGCGCGGACCTCTTCGCCATTGAGATGAAAACTCATGGTGTCATTGAAAGTGATCAGCGGTCTGGCTCCCTCAGGCTGCTGCGGGACGAAACTGCCGCCGGCCCTGGGGAAACGACTCCTCTGTTCGAAGAAGCGCAGGCGCGTATTGTCATGAGCAAAGATAAGCACACCCCTCTCGGCCAGATTTTCATTGCCGCCCACATGATCGATGTGAATATGGGTGTTCACCAGAAACCGAATTTCCTCTTCGGTCACCTGCTTCACCGCTGCGACTAACTTATCCGCAAGCGGAGCAAACAAGGAGTCCACCAGAAGCACACCATCTGGACCCACCTGAACGCCGATGTTGCCGCCGCCACCCGGACGCTGGACCATGTAGACGTTGCCGGCGACGGGCGTTATGGAAAGTTCCACCCCGGCAAAATTCCCCTGAGCATAAGAGAAACTGCTTACAACTGATAACGACAGCACTGTTACAGCGATGGATAAAACTCTGCGCAACTTGTTAGTTTTCATATTCATCCTGTCTTACCTTTCATTGTGTATTCGTCAGCAGAGCGGATCATAGCTTCATACCCGGAATTGTAATGAAAAAACGTCAAAACAGTGACGACAAGTCTCGGACTTGTCTTAGGGATTTTAACTAGAAACGTCCGTGGTCGACCCGAGCAAATTAAGCATTCCCTGCAATCTCACTATAATAAAGAGGACGGATGTATTTCCTGATTTGAAACAGGCGACATAGGAAATATATGTGTACTCTTTTTACTCTGAGAGTGAATATTTTCGCAAAGCCATGCCTGCCGTGAGGGAGCCATAGATATTTCCATCACTGTCAGCAACCACACCCTCCTGACTGCCGCTTGCATCGGGGTCCTGAATAAAAAACATCACACGGCCATCTCTCACATTTCCGACGCGAATGCCTTCTTCAAAACCGGGATTAGATTGTGCTGTATTTGAAGATGAGGAATCGGCGACGTACAGCAGGTCATTGTCATCGATGAACATGCCGCTGGGTCGACCAAACTGTTTCCATTCGTCAATAAAGTTGCCAGACTGATCGAAAATAAGCACTCGTTTGTTACCGCGATCACCAACAAACAGCCTGCCAGCGGAATCCATAGCCAGTGCGTGAGGCGTATGAAGCTGATTCGGCCCCTCGCCAAATGACCCCCATGTCATGAGATAATCACCACGAGAAGTAAACTTCACGATGCGAGCGTTTGATCTGGGGCCATGCCCGTCACCCACGAAGATGTCACCATTGGGCGCGACAAGCACCGCCGAGGGCATATTGAATGTGTCTGGGCCGTCACCTGAGATACCGGGTTTGCCTAGGGTCATAAGCAACTCACCTTCGGGACTGAACTTGAAGACTTGATGACCCTTGGCCTCGCTCACGGTATCGATTTCACGGGAGCCAACATCATCTGTTACCCACACATTACCATCTCTATCTACCGTCAAGCCATGAGGACGCTGAAACAGATTTTCACCGAAGCTGAGAAGATGATTGCCGTCGCGATCGAACTTCATAATTGGGGCAAGATCTGAACCTCGGCAATCTTCGCCGCCGCAGCGATCAAAGACCCAGAAAGACGAACCATCCGGATGAAATCCCAGGCCCGAGGTGGCACCGATGGATCTGCCCGGTGGCAGTTTGAAGAAAGCTTCGTCGATGCCGTAGTCATCGCTGGGTGTGAAACGGGCATCCGCGACCTGAGAGAATGCCGCAACAGAAATCAGCAGCGAGAACATTAGCGCCACTAGCTGATGGAGTTGGATAGGGTTCAGTTTTGGCATAATTGAAATGCTCGGTTTACGCTGACAAGAGGTTGTATTATTCGGCACGGATTACACCTACACTCCCTTCGACTTCGATTATAGTTCCCCATTGATCCGACAAGCGCGCAACACGTTCCAGAATTAATTGGGCATGACTCTCTTTGGCCATTCGCGGAATACCAAGCTTTGAGTCAGGGCCGTTTATCCCCAACTCTATCGGGTAAAGTCGCACCTCTCGTAGAGCACCGTCTTCATAATGGCTGACTGCAACCACACTTTCCAAAGACTGGGTGGATCCGCCAAAATTTCGGGAGAACTGCTGTAATCTTCTTTGTGGGTCTGCATCCGCAGCACCGAAAACCAGCTCCAATTCCCACTGTGCTTCCCGAAAAAACTCACCCAGACCATAGAAAATCGGTTTGCCTTCGTAGATTTCAATGCCGCGTAGTGTCTGCACTCCCGTGCCAACAAAAGCATCGGCCCCGGCATCGATAGCCTGGTGAGCCAGATCCACATAGAACTGCGGCGGGCGCGTGCTCAAATGCTGAAACTCCACGACCGACTGACTCTGATGAATGTGAGCGGCGGCAATAACGAAATCCCCTAGCTGCCGGGCATTGCGGATACTCCTGAGCATGCGACCCACATCATTGCCATTTAAGGTATAGGCAACTGTGCCTGGAGTTTCATCGCCCCGAGTTACTCGATACCTGGGGTCATTGCGTCCGGAACTCGAGGCAGGAATGCTTATACCCGTATCGGGGGAAGCGCTGGCTACGCGGCGTGGGTTGTCATAGTTGTCGCGGTATTCCAGAAATCCCTGGCGAACTTGCAGCAGTGCATCGTACTGCTCCTGGGATACCAAAATAGTCTCTGAATAGTTGAGCATGTTGAGGCCCGCTCTCCCCCCCAGATTGCCGTTACGGGCTGTTGCCGCAAGCCGATAATGTTCTGGAAAGATGGGTGCATGCGCGCCGACCAAGGCTGCACGCCCCTTTGCCAATTCGAGAAAAGCCGGTGCGCCCGCTTCTTGCAGGTTTCTCCCGCTTCCAGCATGGACAATGCCTGCTTCATCTAACAAAGCGTTCGTCGAAAACATGCCCTCGAATTCGGAATCGAGAAGGTGGTTCTGGGCGCGATTGACCATGTCGAACCCCATCAGTTTAAGATCGGCTGCGACCTCATGACTGCCTACAAAGTTATTGAGGGGGCCATTAAATTTTCGCAGATTCGCTAGCTCACCCTCCATGTTTGCCACGGCAAGATCGGCATTTCTTATCAAGTCAAAAACTGCCTGCACCTCAGAATCGGCCAGCTGAGATGCGGGGCGGCGAATCATCAAGTCACCCACACTTGCGAGAACGAACTCTCCCTGCATGGTCATTGCCCGATCTCTATCGGCAAGCGGTGGCAGCTCGGTTTGGGCCGATAGATTGATTGCAAGGCCACTCGCTACTGCGAGAACAAGTGTCACTAACTGCGAGGCGACTCGGCCTGGCCGACGCTGTAATTGATTAGCCTTCATAAAGTTCCCGTGGCGCCATTTCAGGCACCTATTAATAACTTTAGTCTTGTCTTATCTCTGCCTGGTAGCAGTCGCACATGAAGAAAACAGTTCGGTACGAACTTCCACCCCTTTTTCTGCCAGCCGCGCCTGATCTACACATGACACATTGGTATGTCTCAGCTCGACGATATCTCCAGCCCCAATACCCGGGTTTTCAAACAACGCCTGAATGGTAGTTAACTCAGGATTGAAGCGAAGATCAAGCTGCGTCAGGTTTGTCAGACCACTCAGTGGCGTTATATCGGTTATGTCATTACCAGTAAGTTCTAAATACTCAAGAGCACTGAGCCCGCGTAATGGGCTAAGATCGGTGAACGAGTTGGCAGCCAGTCGCAGTTCAATCAGTGATGTCAAACCACTCAATGGCGTCAGATCGCTTATATCCTGAGTGTGAATATTAAGATCTACTAGCTTGGTTAGTTTCGCCAGAGGACTAATGTCGGTAACGGCATTGGTAAACAGCAATCCTGTCGCCCCCATATGGGTCCTGGGGTTTTGCCCGCCTATGAAGTCGCCATGGCGGTGCATGCGAAGCACTCTTAATTCTGTAAGCTCACTCAAGGCGCTTATATCGCTTAAAGGGTTTTCGGCAATGCGCAGCCTGACCAGCTTGGTCAAATCCCGCAATGGGCCGATGTCAGAAATCCAGTTTGTATGCAGATTCAAATTTATCAAATCCGTAAGCCCGGCTAGCGGGCGAATATCGGACAGCCCGCGATTCCTGAGCGCAAGGTCGGTTAGGCCTGTGAGGTTCTGCATACCGGAGAGGTCATGAAACAGATGCTCAGGATCATTCCATTCAGGCGAACCTGAGACCGATCTTCTCGCACCTACACCGGAGGCATCCAGTGTTGTTAATTGCGCTGCTAGCGCGCAAGTCAGGGCATCTTGTGGCCCGATTGACAAAGCCTCACGCACTTCCTTCTCCAGCACTGCATCAGCAAAGCTCACTATGCTAGAGGCAGAGTAATCACGACAGCTTTCGCTAGGCAGCAGCAACCGCTGAGCCCAAGCCCCAGAGCAAACAACAAGCGACAGCGCAAGCAAAGACATTTGCTTAAAAAAGTGTTTCATGTCGAGGTTCCTTTTTCAGACATGGACATAACCCTAGTCAAAGTTAGTTCCTGCCTATATTTCATCTTATAGTTATTCAATGATATTGCGAGAATCTCGAAAAAGATTACTCATTCATTCTTGAAACCACATCTATTCTGGTCTCTGGATTAGCGTCATCGCCCGGGTCATGAAAGAAGCCCGCCGCTACGCTAACCGAAACTGCTGGACTGGTCTCGGCGACACAGGCAATGACATGATTATCCGGGTCATCATCCGCGAGGAAAAGTGGGTGCACGGTATCGCCGTTATCAAGAAGAACCGATATAGCCGTACGCTGGGCCTCGTCAAGAGCGGCACCCGCAGGCCCGGTAACTCCGCCTTCCCAGGTTAGCTGGACTGCTTGTGCGGTATCGCCCGGGCATTCCCCTTCAAGCCCTGAGGTATCGGGAGCGAAGCGCTCGGCAAATACTAGGCTGGGCCCCGCTGCGAGGAGCGTCACCTTTGCAATTTTCAAGCCCGCCAGTGAATTTCCATCGACATCTTCGAGCTGTCCCACAATCTCAACACTTTGCGGAAATGAATCGCCGACACTAAAAGGCCCGATAAGAAGCACCGTGCGCTGTTCGAGAGTCTCTATCGCGGGTCGCAATGTCGCACACAGTGGAGTCACAATTTCACCCGAGGTCGTTTCAACAGCAAAGGCTGCGGCAGAAACTGATGCACTGTTTATCTGCACAGAAAAGGTAACGGGCATTCCATCCTGACCGCTAGCCGGAGGCAATCCACATAATCGAGTTGCTCGTGGCGGTAAGGGATCAAGCCCGTGATACGCAGACAGAATGCGAATCTCATTCTCACTTTCCCTCACATTCTCCTGTGCACTCGCCGCAACGAAAAAACAGAGAAAGGGTATTGCTGTAAATAGTTTCATTATCTATCTCAATACTTTGTGCGGCAGTGCCGGCACTCATAGAACTAGTGAATCAGGGCTCGTAGCTGTAAACCCTCAACCGCCCCGGAACATCTGAACCCGCGATCGCCACCGCAAGATACTGCACTCCATCGATCGCATAAGTCATTGGGCTGCCAGTCTGTTGCGCCGGCATTGCCAGGCTACCTAATTGCTCTCCGGTAAGTTTGTCATAGGCTCGCAGCAAGGCTTCCTGTTCGCCATCCGCGTTTGTATAGCTGCCGCCGTCGCCGGCTATAACCAGTGTTTTGGTAACCAGCACACCTACACGCCCAGCTTGCCCGGTACGGGGAATATCCAGGCCGGCCAGAGCGGGATGATTGCGAATAGAATCCGGCGTC
>DGOD01000151.1:1662-3869 GCA_002389265.1 Gammaproteobacteria bacterium UBA4475 | reverse complement strand
AGAGGGCATAGGGTAATGTCGATATTAAACACTCTTTTGAGTCGTTGAGCCCAGGATAGTGGTGCGAGAAGTTCGTTTTGGCTCGTAATTTCTTCAAATTCAGACGTTTTGTCTGATTTGCTATTCTCTTTCCCTCTTACACTTTTAGTGCTCTTTGGAATAATCAGCTTTCTGAGCTTCGCATTGGGCGCGAAAACACCATGATATCGAACAAGATTATGTCGGGGTCGGGGTACGAGTGCAGCGAGTTTGCTCAGGAAATCCACTGGAGAAAACAAGATATGTGTGGTGCCATTCCGAAAAGGGTTCTTTAGCTCATATTGGATCTTACCATCGACTCTAACAGTGAGTCGGTCTAGACAAATGGCCGGTCTGGTGACATACCTGCATAGACGCTCTAATCGATCCCGTTGATAGGGCTGACATGAAACGGCGGCATTGAGCGAAAAGCCATCTCGATCAGCAGTAAAGGATTTAATAGGTTTGTCTGTTCGGATAAATGATGGATCATGTAGTGTAAGAGTACGGCTGCCGGAATGGGGCCCTATGGCGATACGATATCGTATCGATGCGGTGCTGAGCGAATCTAATGGCTCATGGAAGTCTAGGTCAAGCCAAGGTTGCTCTGGGTCTGGAATGAGCAAACCTTCTTTCTCGAGTCTGCGAACTACACGTTGGATCACACGATTGAGTAAGGTTTGCAGCTCTGTTTGATTCGGTGCCTTTACACGATGAAATTTAGCTTTGCCTGATTTGCTAACGGTGTAAACGCCGTCGAGTGCGACCATATGTAGGTGAATATTTAAATTTAGAGCACTTCCAAAACGTTGTACCAGCGTCACGATACCGCTTCGTGCACCACTCGCTCTCGTTAGTCCGGCGCGATGAATGAGGTCTGTTTCTATTACACGGATGATGACCGCGAGGCATCGGCTAAGCGTGTTGGGTTGACGTGCAAAAAGCAATCGTAGTGGCCAGGGAAAGCTGAGAACCCATTGTCTTACTGGTGCAGCAGGTATCACGTGATCAATCAAATGTGCTGATGTTTCAACCATGCGACGAGCACCGCAGGATGGGCAGAAACCCCTGAGTTTGCATGAAAAAGCTACCAAGTGTTCGAACCTGCAACGGCTGCATTTCACACGAAGAAAACCATGTTCCAACAACCCGCATCGAAGGTAGCTGCGAAATTCATTGTGGACGAAAGCAGGTAGTGAAATGTCCGCATTGGAAAGATGGGACTGGAATATAGGAAGGTTTTGTTCAATGATTTTGTATAAATCAGATTCTTCGGGTTTGTGTCGTTTATAGACAAAACCCCCTGGCGATTTTGGGAGTGAACTTAACTGCGAAGTGTTTTCCAGCATTGCAACATTTTGCAAGACCTACGGAGGTGTGGATGTACTAAGGTGACCAGATCTTTTGCGAGAGATGGATTATTTCGTCTGTGAAATCTGGCATTAACTATGCCGAGATTCCGTACGACGCTTTAATTTTCCCTAAACGCAGGTTACGTGGCCTCGATGGTGGACCATGGGATAATTACGACTTTTCACACCTGTCTTAACAATCGGGGAATATCGTGGATTCTATGAACCCCGCAAGAAATGCGAAGGTTAATGGTGGCCAGAGGTGGAATCGAACCACCGACACAGGGATTTTCAATCCCTTGTGCTACCGACCCGTGCTGATCACCTAGAATTGCATTATTGGCATTAGGGTGCCTTGCGATATATCTAGACCTCAATGTACTGACTGCGGGCTTGCGACACGCAATACTGTATTGCGTGTCAGTTTGCGATGTCGAGTGCGAAAGGCGGGAGCGCGCCTAGGGGAAGCAGGCCATCTGCAGTTTGGCAGGGTAAATCTACCCATTTTCAAAAACCCCAACTGCGCTCACGAAATAAAACCAAATCAGCGGTCAGCAAGTGCATGGGGCCGTAGGGTTTTAGACCGCCCCAGCATACTGGCGGGCAGATTATGCAATTCAGGATTGTGCACGCGCGGGTTAAAAATAAATCAGCGGTGTGGTGGGTCAGGTGAGTATCGAGGTGGCGTAGCAAAGTTTGTGACCATCTAAACGACCCGGAAGCAAAAAAATTACTAAACTGCTTGGCCGTATAGGTAATTGATAGTAGCAACCTTGAGCCGCTCCGGGGGCTTAGGTACTTAGCCAAAACACAGCGTTTATTTGATGTTGGGCTTTT
>DGOD01000151.1:0-1619 GCA_002389265.1 Gammaproteobacteria bacterium UBA4475 | reverse complement strand
GGTATTGGCGGAGAGAGAGGGATTCGAACCCTCGATGAGCTATTAACCCATACACACTTTCCAGGCGTGCTCCTTAAGCCACTCGGACACCTCTCCGTAAAACTGATCTAAGCTGATTGGCTGATGATACGATAATGCCCGTACAGCAGCGCGCCAGCCTAGCTGAACTGGTCTGGCAATTCAATTGAGTCTGTTGACGATTGTTGGTCTGGTCGTGATTTGCCCCGAGACTAGGCTGGGCATAGCGACAGGCTGATTTCACGGCCACGACAAAAGAAATTAGATCACCTCAGCCACATCCCGGCACACAAAGTCGTCGCTACCGTTGCTCCCTTCCAGGCCTGGCGGGGTTCGCAATTATTCGTTGCGAGAGGACCGAGGTGAAGCGCGTAGTATAGCGAATAGATTCTCACTTGGCCTGCTTTTCTTGCTCGTCTTTGTCAATTTCTTGTTGGATCGCACCACCGACAGCGTTGAGGAAGCGGTCGTGGTTCTTGCTGGCCCAGGCATAGCTTGCGGTGCGGTTGGCATTGGTGGACTGAAAACAGGGCGCTACATGGCGGGCAAACAATTCATAGCTTTTGCAGGTCTGCTCCCAGTCTGCCCAGTTATGGGCCAGTTGCAGGAAGCTGCCAAATCCACCAGATTGTTCCTGTAGCCGCTGAATTTGCTGGATTGCATCATCCGCGGTGCCGATCACGGCCATGCCGCTATCGATCAGTGCCTGGGCTTGATCAACGCCAGGCTCATTCGGGGCGATGGGGAGTGCCGCAGCCTCTTGGAAGTAATTGACCCAGGCTTCCAGGCCGTAGCGCACGTTGTCTAATGCCTGCTCTCGAGACTCGGCAATATGTACCGGGCCGACCAACGACCAATTGCGCCTATCGATCACCTGCTTATGCTCTTTGGCCTTGCGGGCGTAGATTTCCCAGTTGGTCGCCAGCGCGCTGAAGCCACCAGCGTTCGTGGCGCCGATGGACAGCAGACCCAGCCCATGGGTGCCGGCGGCTCTGGCACCGGCAGGGGAAACCTGGGAGGCAACGGCCATGTTGACCATGGGTTTTGTGTAGGGTTGCAGTTGGAGTCTCGCCTCATTGAGTTCAAACCAGCGGGTCTTGCGGGTCACAGTCTCGCCGCGGAGCAGGGGAACCAGCACCTCAATAGCCTCAAGCATCATGTCGCGCTGATCCAGAGGGTTGATGCCCAGCATAAACGCGTCAGAGGGCAGGGCACCTGGACCCACCCCAAAAGAGACTCTGCCGCGGGTCATATGGTCGAGTTGCATGATGCGATCGGCGAGCATGAACGGGTGATGATAGGGCAGTGACGAGACGCCGGTACCGAAGTGAATATGCTGGGTGCGCTGTGCTGCGGCCGCGATAAAGAGTTCCGGTGAGGCGATAATCTCAAACCCGGCTGAGTGATGTTCGCCAATCCAGGCGTAATCGTAGCCCAACTCATCCAATCGCTCAATGAGGCTCAGGTCGCGTGCCAGCGCCGCAGTGGGATTTTCACTCAAGGCATGAAAGGGGGCGAGGAAAATGCCGAATTTGAGATCAGGATAAGTCATGAGATACTCGGTTACAGAAACAATGACCAGCAGTCTATGTAGTTCAGAC